>JAAHHL010001113.1 GCA_010672185.1 Caldora sp. SIO3E6
CTTCAAGTTGGGTCCTCGACGCTGCTTCCATTCAACCGAACACATGTTTGAAGTTGGTGGGTCTACAGAGGCCATAGAGATACTAGCAGGTTTATTTCACGATATTGTCTATATGCAAGTCGATGGCAGTATCACCTTCAATTTCACCTATTATCTTGCTCCTTTCTTTTGGGAGGAAGAGGGCAAGTTGTTTATTCGGGAACAAGCTGAGTTACCTGATGATTCCACTTTCGAGATGGTGGCAGCGGTATTCGGCTTTACTCCAGGACAAGTTCTTTCTCCCTTTGCCGGACAAAACGAGTTCTTGAGTGCTGTTGTTGCCGCTAAAGCTCTGGAGCCTTTTTTCAGTCTTAGCTTGATCCTACAGCTTACGGCTTGTATCGAAGCCACGATTCCCTTCAGGCCACTTTCAGAATCAGGTTTAACTCCCAGTGAAATATTATACCAGCGTTTGAAGTCAACCAATGAGCAGTTCAAGCTAAAGTTGACAGATGAAGAAATTAGGCACACCCTTAAGCAGTCGGTGAGAGTAACCAATCGAGATGTCGGTAGTTTTGCTAACCCGAGTTCAGCAGTGTTTTTGGCTAATACTTGGAATCTTTTACCGGAAACGAACCATAACCTGCAAAAATCTGGCGCTTACACAGTGCGTGACTATAGAATAGCCATTCAAAAAATGACAGGCTTTATGAATTTTCTTAAGCCAAGAACTATTTTTCAACATTTCCAAGGCGAACCAGATGACAAAACTTACCATAAATTAGTTGAGCAAGCAAGGAAGAACCTGGCAATAGGACGACTGTATTTAGAAAGTAAGCTAGCAGCCAATACTATTTTGGAAGCACTATCCTTGCGTCTAGGACAAGATATTTCTTTGGCAATTATGATGGGAGAATTGCCGGATTCTGGATATTCTTTGGGTAGATTAGGAGATTCTTTCCCTAATTTAGTCAAACCGTATCAACCGACTAATCCTATTGAAAAAGAAGTATGTAATTTATTGATTTTAGGCAGAAGTAACGGTAGTGATTATGACCTAAAAACTTCTCCTTTAACTGCTTTTGTGGTCAATTTTATCGGATTTGATGGTATTAGACAACTCCGAGAGCCATCCGATAAATTTTTTAAAGGAACGATTTCTTCTGAAGATTTCTTGGCTAGCTGTCATCCTGAGCTAACTAGAATAATTGCCAGTGAAGTCATAACACTCTTAGAAAATCGAAAACAGGCTTTGCTGAGTCCCCGACAACAATTACCTTCTGATTTGGTAAGCAGCTAAAAGAATGCATAGAGCAAAGGCTTTGCTTTTGAGCCGATTTCCCTCAACTCAAGAATTGTGGGAATAAATCATATAGAAGTAATAAGTAATAAGTAATAAGTAATAAGTCAAGAGTTCAGCCAGACAGTACTTTCATACTTGTGCAGCAAACCCTAACTCCAAACTTAATTTTTTGTAAGTTACCGTAAGCCAACGTAATACCGCAAAAATCATCGATCATGACCCTGACTTTAGCTTGGGAGAGGGTTAGAATCGAAATAACTATGTTCCTCGATACCCATACATCATGTCCTCAAGTCAGTGATGTATTAGTGTTGAGCATTAAGTCAGGGAAACGCATCAATTCACGAAAGTTCCAGGGGACTGGAGCAAGAAGCAAAAGAGTTGTACTTTTCCCTTGGACAACCAAGAAGTTCTTCCCATCCCTAATCCCATGTCTATTCTTCAACTCTCCTAGGGAGATGAGGAATAGTACTTTTGGACATAACTCATTGCAGACACCCTAGCTACCAAAAGTTCATTGTGCTTGTACAAAAACTAGATAAGCTTACTCTTGATTCCAGTCTAGCAGACCTTCCTAGTCATGATTTTCAAGTTTACTTGGCAACTTTGGGCAAGGTTGTAGCCAAAAAATTTCAGCAGCAACTAGACCTACCAGGAGTCCTCATTACTACTGATAGTCAACTAATAGGCATGATCTCCAGGAATCAATTTTTTGAGTGGCTAAGTCGTCCCTATGAGTCAGGTCCCCATGGCTTGGAAATTTACTTGAGAGAGCCAATTAGGGCCATGTGGAATGCAATTGCTGATTTTGAAGGAATTATAGACCGGAAAACTTTTTTGCAAAAGTACCTAGTGCTGAGTGTAACTTGCTCCATCGACAAAGCAGTAGAGTTGGCACTCCAACGTCCAGATTCTATGGCTTATGAACCTATTATCCTCAAAGGACTTAATGGACAGTGGCGGTTACTAGATACGCGAGTTTTAGTTTTGGCTCAATCAAAGTTATTCTCTCTGGCTAAAACTACTGCTGATGCTGCCAACCGAGCCAAAAGCCAATTTCTGGCAAATATGAGTCATGAGTTGCGCACTCCCCTCAATGCCATCCTGGGTTTTACCCAAGTGATGGTTCGCGATTCCTCACTCTCTACTGAACAACAGCAATACCTGAGTATCATCAACCTCTCTGGCAAACATCTCCTGGAATTAATCAACGATATTCTACAAATGTCCAAAATTGAGGCAGGTAGAAGCACTTTGAAAAACAAAAGCTTTGACTTGTACTGCTTCCTGGAAAATCTTCAACAGATGCTACAACTCAAAGCTGTAACTAAAGGATTAAAACTAATTTTTGACTGTCCTCCACATGTTCCCCAATATATACAAGCAGACGAAGGAAAGCTGCGTGAAATCTTGATTAATCTCCTAGGCAATGCCATCAAATTTACGGAGGAAGGCAGTGTGACTTTGCGGGTGGGATTGGGAGGGAAGAGGAGATGGGGGGATGGGGGGATGGGGAGATGGGGAGACGCGGGGACGCGGGGACGCGGGGATGGGGAGATGGGGAGATGGGGAGATAGGGAGACAAGGGAGACAAGGACGCCATGAAAGCGGCGTCGATCAGGCACATGGCGCAGGTTGCCCA
>JAAHHL010001114.1 GCA_010672185.1 Caldora sp. SIO3E6
CAAGCAACAACAAAGTGACTTCCACATAAAAAAACACTCTATCGCACCGAGGAGCTGAGGGAGCGGAGGGAGCTGAGGGAGCTGAGAAAGATAGGGAGCTGAGGGAGCTGAGGGAGCTGAGGGAGCTGAGGGAGCTGAGAAAGATAGGGAGCTGAGGGAGCTGAGGGAGCTGAGAAAGATAGGGAGCTGAGGGAGCTGAGAAAGATAGGGAGCTGAGAAAGATAGGGAAAAAATCTATATCTACTCATCACTCATTACTCTCGAGAAACTAAAAATGAAAAGAGAAGTAGGAATTCCTTGATATGACTAGTTTCTGGCTTCTTTTTAGGTGGAGAAAACTCTTATTCCTCCTGCCTCCTGCCTCCTGCCTCCTGCCTTCTAACGCTCATTACTCATTTTTAGGTGGGTCATGCCAATAGGTACATTTTTTTGCAGGAAATCACCTTAACGCTTTAAAGTATTGCCCGAATCGTAAATGCATAGTCTCCTCCAGGCTCTAGCTGATAATCCCACTGTTCTAAAAATCGACCAAGGGGCTCTTGAATCAGGGCACGTCCTAAAGAGGGCTTGACTAGTAATTGGCCTCTACGAAAACACCACTGAAACTGCCACTCATATTCTGCTGCTTGGACTTCTCCTTCAATCTTGCCATATTGCCAGGAGTGTTGGGTAATGCGGACGTGGGCAGTAGTTTCCGGCAAATTATTTGAACTCACAGTTGCAACAATTCTTAAAGAAACTGATAGTGGTACTACCTAAATATCTTAGGGCATGAGGAACTCACCACAAAGTCACAGAGAGCACAAAGAGCAGGATGGGGAGCGGAGGAGCGGAGGAGCGGAGGAGCGGAGGAGCGGAGGAGCTAGGGAGCTGGGGAGCTGGGGAGCTGGTGAAGAAGAGAGAACTGATAATTTTTGGATACAACGCTCAAGAAATCCCACCCAAAATTTCGTTCACCCGAGCAGGGTGAGCTTTCATTCCTGTGTGGGGAATTCAGCAGACATGGAGACGCGGAGACACGGAGACGCACCAGAAATGAAATCCAAAGAGCATCTATATATCAGATTTGTGTAGCTAGCTGACTAATGCTATAGCATTAAAGGACAAGGTTTATGCTTGTGTAGCAATACTTATACGGGATGTTATGCTGGGGCGATCGCAACGAGGCAAATGGGAAAGAAAGTGCTTTGTGCTTAGCAAAAGCTGTTGCTTATGTTCGCAGTACCATGCAGGAGGTTTTTGATGGTTACAGGCAAAAGAAATAACAGCCCAAGCAAATTTCTCCCTATCTTTATCGTTATTGCCCTAATTCTGTTTTCATCTGGTACGGTAGTACATCTGATTACTGAATCCTGGTGGTTTGAGGCGGTAGGTTTTGCTGAGGTTTTCTGGACTAGGTTGATTTGGCGATCGCTAGTTTGGCTTGGTACTTTTGTAGTGTTTGCTCTGTTTCTCTGGGGTAACTACCGTCTGGCAATGCAGCTGGCTCCCAACACCGGGGAACAATTTGTGATCAAAGATCGCTATCTGAAATCTCGCTCTCTGCGTTTTTTAGAGATTAAGGATTTAGCTGCCTATGCCAAAAGTTTGCCTAACTACATTGCCTTGGTCGTAATTTTGTTTGCCTCTCTGATTGCCGCAAACCAGAGCATGGGCAGCTGGGAGACTATTTTAAAGTACTTCAGTGCCCAAGATTTCGGTAGCGTCGATCCCATCTTTGGGCAGGATATCGGCTTTTATATTTTCCAACTGCCATTTTATGAAGGAGTTCGGGACTGGTTATTGACGCTGTTGCTGGGAGCAGTAGTGGTTTCTCTTGTAGTCTATGCTCTCAAAGGAAGTATTAAGACTACAGGTAATTTCTCCCGCTTCATCTCCGGTAAAGCGAAAACTCACTTGAGCATACTACTGGCAGCAATAATTCTCTTCCTAGCCCTGAGCTTCTGGTTGGAACGTTATCACCTGCTCTATTCTGAAGAAGGGGTAGTATTTGGAGCTGGCTATACCGATGTTCATGCTCGACTGGTTGCTTTGTCGCTCCTGAGCTTCGTAACTTTGGCGTTGGCAGTTTTGTTTTTACTGGGAATTAGACAAAATACCGTCACTTTACCAGCTTACGGGATGGGATTGTTTATCGTTGCCTTAGTCCTCTTCCGGGGAGTCTATCCCTGGTTTCAGCAACAATTTATCGTTGAACCCAATGAGCTAGCCAAAGAAAAGCCTTACATTGCCCACAATATTCAATTTACCAGGCAGGCTTATGGTCTTGATGTGGTGCAAAGTGAGCAGTATCCAGCCAAAGCACAACTGAACCGCCAAGCGCTACAGGCAAATCAGAGTACTATTAGTAATATTCGGCTATGGGATTATCGACCCTTGCTGAGTACCTACCGTCAACTCCAGGAAATCCGCCTCTACTATCGATTCAAAGATATCGATATTGATCGCTACACCTTGAATGGCAATTACCAACAGGTGATGCTGGCACCACGAGAACTAGCCTACAGTCAGGTACCGGAAAGAGCTCAAACTTGGGTTAACCAACGCCTCAAATACACTCACGGTTATGGTTTGGTAATGAGTCCCGTTAATCGGGCTACCTCCCAAGGCTTGCCAGAATTTCTGATTAAAGATATTCCTCCAGTATCTCAGGTAGATCTACAAGTAACTAGACCGGAGATTTACTACGGCGAAGAAACGGATACCTATATCTTTACTGGCACTAGCACTGATGAGTTTGACTATCCTCGTGGTGGGGAAAATGCTTCTAATAGGTACGAAGGTACAGGAGGAGTACCAATGGGCTCCCTGTTACGTCGGTTAACCTATGCCTATGACTTGGGCTCTCTCAAGATTTTAATCTCCAACTACTTTACCAATGAATCCCGTATCCATTACTATCGGCAAATTAGGA
>JAAHHL010001115.1 GCA_010672185.1 Caldora sp. SIO3E6
TCAAAATGGCAATCTAGGCTAAGTCTCGCAATGCACTCGCACCTTCAGATTTTTGGCAAGCATCCATCAGCGCTGTAATCTCATCTTGACTCAAAGCGCGACCTCTGAGACTTTTGGATATTTTAATAGGCGGCACATCCACAGCAAATTCATAATCTTCATTACTGATCAACTTTAGCCTGCGGGCTTCTTTCAGTACTCTACGCACAGAGCACATCATTTTTTGGGCAGTCGCGGGTTCATAACGCTCAAGCAAAGCAACCTGAATTGCTGCTGTGTGCTCGTATCTCAGTGCTGCCCAATTCAGTGTGAGGTGATCACATTCGCCGTTGGTGAGCATGGCTGCGATCGCATTTAATGACTGCCGCATAGTAGAGCGAGAGCCTTTCCCCAGCGCCGACAAATAAACTGCTGCTGTATGTCGAGTAAGGGGTACAGCAGTAGTAAGAGCAAGGGAATTGCTAGTAACAGTAAGAGTAGGGATACCAGACATGCATTTCTCATCCCACCTATCGATGCAATATTGATGCTTTCCAAGAAGAACCTCCTCACACAACGCAATGCCACCTTACTTATCAGAAGTTCGCTTCTAGAAAGTAACTCCTGCTATGCCTGACCCCAACGTGAACCAGTTATTGTTCAACTTTATTTTTCTGCTGGGCAGCAATGCAGAACGAAAAATTAAGGGTTTGTCAGGCTGAAATTGTCAAACTTTATTATTCCTCTACACTTACGTGAGCGATTGCTACCCAAGCCCTTTCACAAGCGAAAATTTTTGATGGCTGTCAGCAGTGCGTCGTAGAAAACTGAGGTGGGCATTGCTACCAAATCCTATCGCCAAGTAGTGGATATTGTTGACAATGCCCACCCTACCGCAGACAGTAATCAAATCTGATTGTTATTTAAATCACTATTTATTAGCCAACTGTTCGCTTGTTTAAGTGATAGATATCATTAGTATTTGAAAAAGAAAAATTACAATTTTTACAGATTTCAGATTTTACAGATTTCAGGACATGACTGATTTGTAACCTTTCAGGGGGCACGAATGAAATCAAAGGAAGTTTTAAGGAGATACAACAAAGGGGAAAGAGATTTTCGTCGTATAAATATCAGAGGTCAGTCTTTCAAGAAAACTGACCTATCTGGTGCAGACTTTAGTGAAGCGGATATCCGGGGAGCTGACTTTACTAATGCTTACCTCAAAGATGCAAAGTTCTGTGGGGCTAAGGCTGGATTGCAGAGGCGTTGGGTGGTTGCTCTGCTAGTCACCTCGTTTTCATTATCGGGATTATTAGGTTTTTTGCTAGGATTAGTGGGTTATTTTGTCGCATCTCCAGTTGACCCGACTGTCCTCACAAAAGTCTCAGACTTGTTTAATGAGTTAACCCTCCTTAAAAGTCTCAGTATTAGTGGGTTTCTCATAGTTGTAATAGTGCTCTTTTTTATCATTGCTATCCGCAAGAGTCTAATGGCTAGCTTGGGAACTGTTGCTGTTACTTTTACCCTCACTGTTACTGTTACTTTCGCTGTTAATGTCGCCGGAGTTATCGCTGTTATCGTTGTTGTTGCTATCGCCGTTGCTGTCATTTTTGCTGGCACTGTCACTAGCATTGTTGCTATCGCTGGTACTGGCACTGAGATTATAGCTATCATCGTTGCTGTTGCTGTCGCTGTCGCTGCGAGTGTAGTCTTTTCTAAGGCTGATAGCGCCGCTATCTTTTTTGCTTTTGCTGGCTTTGTCGATTTTGTTTTCATGGTATTTAGTGCTTACATTGGCTGGCGTGTTCTCGCGAAAGAAAAGCACATCTTTATTCGGAGAATTTCTGTTGCCTTTGCTGCTATTGGAGGCACGAGTTTTCGCTATGCCAATTTGACGGATGCTGACTTCTCTCAAGCCAGACTGAAGAGTACAGATTTTAGACAGGCTAACCTTACCCGGACTTGCTTCCGCCAAGCTAAGAAACTCGATCGCATTCGCTCTGGTACAACTTACCTAAGAAGCACCAGAGTGCGACAGCTGTTGATTACTGGAGAGGGACAACATCAAAACTTTAGTGGTCAAAGTCTGCGCGGTGTCAACTTGCAGGGCGCAAATTTAGCAGATACTATTTTTGTGAGTACTGATTTAAGTGAAGCGAATCTGCAAGATGCTGACTTATCCAGAGCCATACTGGTACAAACCCAATTAGACGAGACTGATTTAACAGGTGCAACCCTCACCGGAGCCACGATTGAAGATTGGGGTATCACCAGTCATACTCAATTGCAGAGGGTGAGATGTCGGTATGTCTTTATGCGCTTACCCACCAAAGAGGACGAAAACCGCCGTCGCAAACCGGATAACTGGGAAGAGGAGTTTAAGGACGGGGATTTTGCTGACTTTATTAAGCCAATTGTTGATACTCTAGACCTTTACCATAACCAGGGAGTTGACCCTCGTGCGATCGCAATTTCTCTTAAGCAGTTAGCAGAAGATAATCCAGAGGCAGAACTGAAGGTTGTGGCGATGGAGAAGCGAGGTGAGAATAATTTATTAGTTCGTATGTTAACTGCACCTGGAGCTGACCATTCTAGGCTGAGTGCTGAGTACAAAAATAAATACAATCAACTTAAAAAATTGACCAAACAGCAAAAGGAACTACTAGCCGAGAGAGATGGTCACATTTCTAGTTTAAAGAATACAGTAAACATGCTAGAGAATATTGCACAAACGGCGGTGGAGCGTCCTAGTTTTTATGCACAAACATATAACAATCAAGGAGATACTATGCCAGACAAAAGTACCAATATCAGCATCAATAACGTAACTGATAGCAGCATCAGCGGTGTGGCTGGTGGTGAAAGCACTGCTGTAGCTGGGGAAAACCTAACTGGTGTGGCTGGTGGTGATATTAGTGGTACGGTC
>JAAHHL010001116.1 GCA_010672185.1 Caldora sp. SIO3E6
GTGGAATTGGGAGCTGGATTATCTAGTCGTTTTCAACGCATAGGACAAAATGCTTATTGTTGGTTCGAGTTAGATTTGCCTGTGGTAACTGAATTACGCCATAAGTTAGATACCCAAACACCAGAACAAGATATAAACAACTTGCTGCGGTGGGATACGACCCTTAAGCTGCATTACCAGTAAGTAGACCATCACCCAAGAAAACAGACGAATCCACTCACGGATACTGTCAGACAAAGCCCAAGAGCCTATCCCCAACCCACCCAAAGCAATGAGTACTACCCATAAACCTTGGAATGCCACCCAAACAGCCAAGAACCACCAAAATCCATCAGTAATGATAGTCCGACCCGTCAGTAACATTACCACTACATACCCCAAAGCCAAAGCAATCATCCCAAGGGCAAACAGAGCCGGTAGCTGCATAGCGGAGAAACTATCGAGCAAGCTACGCACCACCAATAGACCCAAAACAATTTGCTCAAAACTGGCAAAGGAGTAAACTAAGACTCCTACTGTACCCGCCCCCAAAGCTAAACCCAGTAACAGAGGCTGAATCCCTGCTAGAAACCCTGCAACTGTACCAACCCCCATACCTAACCCACTAACCAAAAAGGCAAGACAGGAGGAACGACGACGGTGGTTATTGGTCAACATTGGCTCAACCCCTCCCAATAAAATAATTCCAAACCTTGCCTGCACCCTGAGGTGAATTTTCTAGATGCTTCAAATTTTTTTGGGGTTTGGATAAAGGTGGGTAACTATCAATAAAAGATTGGTAGTATTTTTGACTGCGAGCCGTCATGCCATTGAAAACTATTCCTAACAGGGGAGTGCCATTGCCTTGCAATTCTGATACCGCTTGCACTAAAGTATTCTTGTGGGTAAATTCTGGACGAGCAATCATCACTAAACCATTACCCCTTTGACTCAAGGTATGAGCATCAGCACAGCCAGTTACTGGGGGAGTATCGACAATAACCAAGTCGTAATGAGCAGCTGCTTCCGCCAACAGAGACTTCATCGCCGGTGACTCCAGCAGAGCTGACGGTCGAGTAGACAATTCACCACAAGTCAAAATTGAGAGGTTTTCAATTTCTGTCGGTTGCACTGCCTCTAGTAGAGAGAGCTTTTTCTGAATGACATCTGCCAAACCAGGTTCAGGGACAACAGCTAAAAAGTTGTGCTGCCTAGGTTGCCGCAAATCCGCATCAATAATCAACGTCCGCTGAGATAGCATTGCTGATACCGCAGCTAAGTGGGAAACTACCACTGATTTACCTTCCCCAGAGACAGTGCTACTGACAACAATTAGCTGCAACTTTTCTTCTTGTATACAAAACTCCAGCTTTTTAAGCAGCAGGCGATAAGGTTCAACTAATTTGCCATCATCTAAGAATTGCTCCGGTGGCTCCAAAACTAAGGCACTTGCAGGCAGATCCGGCAATGACCCCAGCTTGGGTAAATTCAGCAGTTCCTCTACTGCCAAATCCTCGTGTAAGGTATTATCTATTAGCTCCAGTACCAGTATGATGCCAACTGCTAGAATAACTCCAGCAACAATAGCCAATACCAGCATGGCCTTTTGATTTGGTCCACTAGGCTCAGAAGGTAGTTCCGCCTCTTCAATAATTTTGAGATTACTAAACAGTTGAGCTTCTGCAATACGTGCTTCTTCAAGTTTGCTTTGCAGAAACTTTAGAGAGTTGTTAGCTTCTTCTTGTTGGCGTAGGAGAGCTGCAAACGGTTTCTGGGCAATCGGCAATTGTTCTAGACGATACTGGAGTTGGGTTAGCTCAACCTGCACTGCTTTTAGCTTTTCCTGGAGAGCCAAGCGCTCAGTTTCTGCCTCAATAAATTTAGTGATAATAGTCTGACTAAGTTCGTCAGACGCGATATCTAAGGAGGAGATGCTTTGATTTGGAGGCAACAAGCGAGCAACTTTTTCCTCGTAGAGAGCAAGGAGAGCCTCCTGTTCCTCCAACAGAGAGATGACAGTAGGATTCTCATCTGTAAAGCGGGAACGAGCAGCAGTTAACTGCTCATCTAACTCTGCGAGCTTAGTTCGTAAGTTTACCAGTTCTTCATCTTGACCAATGCGACCACCTACGTAAGCATCCTCCAGATTAAGACCCGTCGTTTGCCTCAGTGACTCAACTCGACCATTGGCTTCTTGAACTTGTGCAGCCAGCAGCTGCTTCTCTTGTTCTAAACTGGCTAGACTTGTAATTAGATTGTTAGTTTGCTCCTCAACAGAAACTAAGCCAGTAGCCTGTTTATATTTGCTTAAAGCTGCTTCCGCTGCTTCCGCTGCGGCTCGCCGCTTAGGTAACTCAGCCTCCAAAAATTCCCGCAATGATCTAGCTTCTGAGCGAATTGCTTCAGAGCTTTCTTGCACCATTACCTGTAAAACGGTATTGAGCAATCTGGTGGCCAATTCTGGGTTTTCACTTTCATAGCTCAGCTCAAGAATATTGGTGGCAGGCACAATTTTTGTGTTTAAACCTTCCTTGAGGTCATCAGTACTAATGAGTGCTTCTTCATTAGGAAACAGCTGGTTAATAGTTCGCAGGAGAACCGGTTGTGACTTAATCAGTTCTACTTGAGTTGCTAGTGGACTTTCTTGACCTGGTATTTCACCCTCTAATTGGCTGATCTCGCGACCTAATTCGGAAACACTCACCTTTTTTTCATCCAACATGAGTCTTCCTGTTACTTGATACACAGGTGAGCTAGACACTACATAAACAATTGACGCACCAATTACTGAAACAAAAGTAGCTAGGGCAGGCAAAAACCGCCGCTTCAGGACTGATGGTAATGATGAAAAGCTTTTTTCCATTACCTAGATCTCAAAAAAACACTGAGTAGTAATCAGCAACTAGTGAGCAGTTATAACTGCTCACA
>JAAHHL010001117.1 GCA_010672185.1 Caldora sp. SIO3E6
TGAACGAATAGGGCGTGGGATTTATAGCCTAAGTGTTCCAAAAATCATCAGGTCTCCCTGGTATCTCTATCTCCCCACACTCCCCACACTCCCCACACTTCCCACACTGTTTAAAAGCTCACCCTGAGCATCATGCTCCCACGGCTTCCTTCGCAGCGTACATTACCTCAAGAGTAATTTCACTGATGCCACGCTCACGAGCAAATTTCTCGGTATTGCGTTTCACTTTACCGCGAACAAAACCGGGAACCTTATTGAGTTCTGCTTTGGCTTCCTTATTCCAGTTCAAGTCAGAGTCAGCAGACATACCCTTGTGGATAACTTCCTTGGTATCGTGACCGCCAAAGATTTCCAGCAGGTGGTCTTCCATTCCCAAGGTAAAGGAATTGTACACCAAATCCGCAACCTGGTTTGTACCTTCGTAACCGAGGAAAGGTTTGTAACCAATAGGGAAGTCTTGGATATGAATGGGAGCAGCAATCACGCCACAGGGAATGTTTAAGCGCTTGCCTACATGTCGCTCCATTTGAGTGCCGAAGATAGCCGCCGGTTCAATGCGAGCGATCGCGTCGGCAATAGCACCGTTATCATCGCTAATCAGGATTTCCTCGCAGTATTCGCTCACCTGTTCCCGGAACCACTTTTCATCATACTTGCAGTAAGTACCAGCTAGGACAACATGAATGCCCATCTCCCGTGCCAGAATTTTAGTCATGGCAGCAGCGTGGGTATTGTCGCCAAAGACAACTGCTTTCTTTCCAGTTAAGTTTTGGCAATCGATAGAACGAGAGAACCAAGCAGCTTGGGAAACGTAGAGGGTTTGGTTTTCGATGTAGTTTTCGTAATCTACTTCTGCGCCTTGAGCATTGAGTACTTCCTGAATCTTGCGGATACAACGAGCCGTTTCCACTACACCCATCGGCGTGATATCAATGTAAGGCATTCCTAACTCTGCTTCTAGGTAACGCGCTGCCAAAAGACCAACTTCCCGATAAGGTACTAGGTTAAACCAAGCCTTCGGCAAATTCTTCAGATTTTGGACAGAGGCTCCCTCTGGTATGACTTCATTCACCTCAATACCCAAGTCAACCATCAGTCGCTTCAGTTCGGTACAATCATGCTGATTGTGGAAGCCGAGGGTAGAAACACCGATAATATTGACAGAGGGCTTTTCCGTCTTACCTTCTGGTAATTGACCCTTTTTCTGAGCTTTGCCGATGTAGTACTTAACAATCTGATTGAGGGTAATGTCTGCTGCCTGTAGTTCATTCACCCGATAGTGGTTCACATCCGCTAGCATCACGTCACCCTGAGATTCCAGCTGAGCGCGATCGACAAAATTTTCCAGGTCTTCCTGCAAAATACTAGAGGTGCAAGTAGGGGTCAAGACAATCAAATCAGGAGTTTCCTCTTGATCCTTGCGGACTATATTATCCACCACCTTTTCTTGGGAACCCCGTGCCAAAACATTGCGATCGACAATACTAGCAGTTACTGGAGTGTAGTTCCGTTCCCGTTCTAGCATTGAGCGCATGACGTTGAAATAGTCATCCCCTAGAGGTGCGTGCATGATAGCATGAACATTTTTAAAAGAACTGGCAATGCGGAGAGTACCAATGTGGGCAGGACCTGCATACATCCAGTAAGCCAATTTCATACTTAGTTTTCTCCCTTGTAGTAATCACAAAAGCTCTTAATTTAAGAATAGATGCCTAGTGGTAAGCTGGGAAAATCTTCTCTAATTTTCTTAGATTTATTGTTTTAGTGCAATTATTCTTAATCTTTTGCAATTCTTCATTAAATTAAGTTTCATTAGGTTGACAAATAACAGATTTTTATTAGAATTATTCAGCAATAACCCTAAATTCCTGAACTTCTTCACTTCTTTTTTAGTGCTTTTTTCACCAATTTGGGAATCTCGGAAGGACTCTGGGCAACCGGTACTTTGGCTTGCTTAAAAGCGGCAACTTTTTGCTGAACAGTAGTAGCTTGAGTTACTGGTCCTGATAATTGAGCAGCAATAATAGAACCAGCATTGTTACCTTGTTTCGGCCCAGGTGTATAATTGCCAGCGAAATAGGTAATTACCGGTTTATCAATGACTTGGGCAATAAACTCTGCTGTTGTTTCCTCGCTACTGCCGCCCGACTGATCCACTAAAACAATTGCTTGGGTACTCTTATCCGTAGCCAAAATTTCCAGCCACTGACGAAAAGAAGAGCCAACAATTGCCTCATTACCCAGGTTGACTCCAATGGATTGTCCCAGTCCAGCTTGGCTCAGAGCAAGAGCTACTTCATAGGTAAGAATACCAGCATGGGTGATTAAACCTACTGAGCCAGGGGTATAAAACTCACTTTCTTGAGCACCTAGCAAGATTTTTCCCGGCACGATAATGCCAGAGCTACTAGGACCGACAATGAGAGTGTTCGTCGCTTCTGCTTTTCGCAGTAAACGAACTACATCCAGCGGTGGAATACCGCGAGTGAAAATCACAATTTGTGGGATACCAGCATCTATTGCTTCTAGAGCAGCATCTAATGCTCTGTATGGCTCCACAAAAATAATTGTTGTATCCACCGGTCCTGTGTATTGACAAGCTTGCTCTACTAAGTCAAACACCGGAATCTCTGGCAATTGGTATTCTTCCTTACGGACACTGACCCCAGCTACAATATTCGTACCGTAATCTATCATCCGGGCTGTGTAGTAGGAACCCAGTGGTTGGGCAATACCCTGTATTAGGACTTTGCTGTCTGGTTTTAAGTTCATCCTTCGGTCTTAATAATTCAGCCTTGATTCCTAATTCTTTTGCTGCCTGGAGTTCTGTTCAGTTGACTCAGCTAAGAATACAGCTTGTGCTACTGCTTCATCCAAGTTATCCATCCAATATACAGGTATCC
>JAAHHL010001118.1 GCA_010672185.1 Caldora sp. SIO3E6
GCTTCAAAAACCTTGCACCATTGTAAGGAAATACCTGGTTAAATTCCGAATGTTCGGGGTCAAAATCCGGAAAGCTGACAGCTGACAGCTGACAGCTGAAAGCTAAGGACTTATTCAGCAAGCCCTAGTTACTTTTTCTCGCCCCTACAATTAGAGATGCCCCTGCAACCAATAAGTAGTCATGGTTCCCCTACCTTTAACCTCTATTAACCCCCGCTCCTCGAGTAAATACTTATCCTGCAAACGCTTATAGGTAGTCGCGGTTAACTGAATCTTTCCTGGTTCTCCCTGAGATTCCATCCGGGAAGCTACATTCACCGTATCCCCCCACAAGTCGTAGATAAACTTTTGAGTACCAATTACCCCAGCAACCACCGGTCCGGTATGAATGCCAATACGAATTTGGAACATTTCGCCCTCATTTCCGTGAAATTGGCTAATTGTCTGCTGCATATCTAAAGCCATATCAGCAATGGCTTCAGCATGATCATCCTTGGGTACTGGCAAACCCGCTGCTGCCATATAAGCATCCCCAATAGTTTTAATTTTCTCTAAACCATGCCGCTGAGTAAGTTGATCGAAGCTCGAAAAAATTTGGTTGAGCAAGTTTACCAATTCGATGGGAGTCATCCTCGCAGAAAGAGGGGTGAAGCCAACAATGTCAGCAAACAGAATCGTCACATCGTCGAATTGCTCAGCGATCGCACTAGTGTTTTGTTGCAACTGCTCGACAATTTTCTTCGGTAAAATATTCAGCAGTAGGTTTTCAGACTTTTGTTGAGCCATACGCAGCTCGAACTCTGCTTGCTTACGAGCGGTGATGTCACGAGCTACCCAAATGACAGTATCTTCGGAAATGGGTGAAATCCTCGCACCAAACCACAACTCGGTTCCCTCAATATTTAGACTATATTCACAATTGACTGTCTGTCGATTATTGAGAGCGTCCCAGATGTGATGAATAAAAATATTAGCTTGCGTCCGCTCAAAAATGTCGTGTAGTGTCTTACCAATAAGTTCCTCCGCAGGTTTTTTTAACAAATCCGGATTTGTGGGAGCAATTTTGAGATGATATCCCTGAGCATCAAGCACCATTACCAAATCAGTCATGGCAGCAAACAGTGCCCTTAGTTCAGCTTCTGTTTGTTTTTGCTGCACCACATTTCCCAGCTGAGCTGCGATCGCTGCAACTAGCTCAACCAATCGCTGCTCATGCTGTTGTGGCTGAAACATCAAAAAAACTAGCACTGCTAGTAATTGCCTGTGTTGATGAGGGGTTTCCTTTTTTTTCAGAAGTGCTACTGCTTCCCGACTCGCCGAGTTAGGGGAAGCGAAAATTGGCACACCAAACCCTGCCTTGAGTCCCCGTTCTTGCGCCAGTTGCCATCTAAAAAAAACATCATTGAAATCAGCCGCAACCTCCGAAATCCACTTTGGCTGTTCTTGCTCCCAAACTTCTCCTGGCAAACCCTCACCCATAAGGAAAATCAGTCCTTCGCTATATTCTCGAAACTCTTCTAGGGCAGCGATCGCACTCTCATCTAGACTTGCACGGTTACAGTACCAAGTGGAACTGCATTGTAGTGCCATGGCGTCAGCCTGGGGAATCCAAGCTTCGCCATAACTCCAGCCAGTAGCTTCGCACAACTTACGCAGTGCTACCTCCAAAGCACCTTCAAAATCTGGAGCTTCATTAATTGCTTGGGTAATGGTTAACAATAATTGAAGTTCTTCTTCCGCTTGCTTGCGCTCGTCAATTTCCTGTTGAAGTTGGGCAGTGCGCTGTACAACCTGTTGCTCTAGGGAAGTAGTTAATTTTTGTAAGAGCTGATTTTGCTGTGCTAATTGTTGTTCCTGAGTATAACTGCGTAGGGCTTCTTGAACCGTCAAAATCAGGTCTGTCTCATCCCAGGGTTTGGTAATATAGCGGTATAAGTTAGCATTGTTGACTGCATTGAGCACGGAACTAGGGTCGGCTTGTCCCGTCAGCATAATCTTCAGAATTTTAGGATACTGAGTATGAATTTGGCTGAGTAGTTTATCCCCCTTCATTCTTGGCATGATTTGGTCAGAGATAACTAAGGCAACATCAATTCCCTCTTCTTGTAATTCTTCCAGAATTTCCAGAGCTTCTTCCCCACTCTGGGCGGCTTCAACTTCATAATCATCTATGAGATTACGTTTGAGCTGCTCCGTGAGACTGTCTAAAACGAACCTTTGATCGTCAACACAGATAATTGCCAGACTACTCATCAAAAATACATTGAAAATTGAAAATGGGAATTGAGAACTTCATTGCCTGTGGGAAGCTTAACTTATAGTGGCTCTATGTACATAAATATGCTGGGGTTACTGATTTTTTTTACAGATGAGCCCTAATCCAGTCGATTAAAATAGGGTTGACCATCTCTGGAGCTTCATCTTGGGGACAATGACCCAAACCTTCTAAGGGAACAAACTTTTCCACTGTAGGAAAGTTAGCCAAATCTTGCCCCAGCTCAATTGGTTCCCAAGGATCTTCCGTACCCCACAGAATGATTGCGGAGCAAGGTAAGATTGGCAGGAGCTCCTCTGGCAGTGGTCCTTGAGAATAACGGGTGAAAGCAGTAAACACCTCTGCTGCTCCCACATCAACAGCAGGTGCCATAAGTATATCCACCAGTTCATCTGTCACTGCTTCTGGACGCCGGTAAGCTTGCAACAAAATTTTACGAACTACCTTTGGCTGAGCTAGTTGACTAAAGAATAACTGACCAATCCACTTATTTCCTAGCAGCCATTGTACAACTGAAGTTCCCATACTCCGATACCAAGGAAGTTCAGCACGTTTACTCTGATGTAGTAGTCGCAAAGAACAGTTGAGTAAAGCAACCCCCAAGCTCATCTCTGGGTTGTCTACTGA
>JAAHHL010001119.1 GCA_010672185.1 Caldora sp. SIO3E6
TGGCAGGAGGCAGAAGGCAGGAGGCAGGAGGCAGAAGGCAGGAGGCAGAAGGCAGGAGGCAGAAGGCAGGAGGCAGAAGGCAGAAGGCAGGAGGCAGGAGGCAGAAGATAGTACCAATAAAAAAATTTTCACTACTATGCATGAAAATCCCTCTCTCCGCGTCCCCGCGTCCCCAAGTCTCCGTGTCTCCGTGTCTCCAAGTCTCCGCGTCTCCGTGTCTCCGCGTCTCCGCGTCCCCGCGTCTCCGCGTCTCCGCGTCCCCGCGTCCCCGCGTCCCCGCGTCTCCGTGTCTCCGCGTCTCCGTGTCTCCCTAAAACTAGCCACTGCTGTCTTCCTGGGATTCTGGATAAGCGGGTGTGAGGTAAACAGCACTAACCAAAATAGCGATAATGATGATAGACCGTGCGATTCGTTCCTAGGTAAAACTGCCTAAACAGATAACCTAGGGGGTGGGGTGAAAACCCGCCTAACTTTCGCCAGGATGTAGGTTAAAGTCCTACCCGCCTGGGGTGGTGTGACTCCCAATCTGCCCACACCGAGTCAGCTCGGAATCTGACAGAGTGAAGCTGGGGACAGGGCACAATCAGAGCTAAATCAGATAGGCGCACTGGTGCTAATGGGGAGACGACATGGGTAAAACAGGTTCTTAAAAAGTGTCTTACATCGAAGCCGCAATCTGAACACAAATGTGGACTTCATCATCTAATACTCGTTGAACTTTGGTCTAGGTATCAACAACCCTGAGTAGGTGATAGGCAAAATGAACCGCCCTAAATCGTCAGTCAATCAGGCGAAGGAACGAATAAAAACGAGCCATAGGTCTGGGGAAAGGTCGAACCCCCGGTAGGCCAGACGAGCGGATTAATTCCTATGGTTCGGGTAGGACGGTGAGTAATTTCACCGAGGTAATCAGAATAGATTTCGTAGAGTAAAGCATGATTAGACACGTAAATCTTTATAGTGAATCTTGGAAACAGCTCCCCTGGAAGAAATTCCGAAGGAACCTGTTCCGCTTACAACACCGAATCTGGAAAGCTATTCGAGCTGGAGATAAGGCAAGAGCCAAGTCCCTAATGAAGCTGGTACTGAGAAGCCGCGCTGCAAGATTACTGGCTATCCGTCAGGTAACACAACTCAATCAGGGTAAGAAAACCGCTGGTGTTGATGGGAAAAAGTCCCTTAGTTTCAAGGAAAGGTTTGACCTGGAAGTGGAGTTAAGGGAAAATGCCCACAATTGGAGACCCAATAAGCTCAGAGAAATACCAATCCCGAAAAAGGATGGCTCAATGAGAATCCTAAAAGTCCCCACCATTCGTGACCGAGCATGGCAATGCCTGGTGAAATACGCGATGGAGCCAGCCCATGAAGCAACCTTCCATGCCAGAAGCTATGGGTTCAGACCAGGACGCTCGGCACATGATGCCCAGAAGTTCCTGTTTAATAACCTCAATAGCAGAGTTAACGGCAAGGATAAGACAATCCTCGAACTAGATATCGAGAAATGCTTCGACCGAATAAATCAGCGAGACCTCATGAAACGAGTCATAGCACCAGTCAAGATTAAAACCGGACTGTGGCGCATACTTCAAAAAGGTATCAACCCGGAGTTTCCTGAACAAGGAACCCCGCAAGGAGGTGTCATCTCACCTCTTCTCGCCAACATCAGCCTGAACGGAATAGAAGAAATTAACCAAAGTGTCAGATACGCTGACGATATGGTGTATATTCTCAAGCCAGGACAAAATCCCAACCAAATTCTTAAAGAGGTTGAGGAATTCTTAACAGTACGCGGTCTCAACGTCAAAGCAACAAAGACTAAGGTAACTGCCTCGACAGATGGATTTGACTTTTTAGGATGGAACTTCCGAGTTCAGTCCAACGGTAAGTTCAGGAGTACTCCCTCAGAGGAAAACTTCAAAGCTTTTAACGATAAGGTCAAGTACATCATCAATAACTCGAATTATGGTTCAAAGGTCAAGGCCGAAAAACTAAGTCCCATCATCCGAGGGTGGCGAAATTATCATCGCTACTGCAAGATGGACGGGTCAAGGTTCTCGTTATGGCATATTACTAACAGAGCCTGGAAAGTCTTCAATAAGGAGACCAAACAAAATCGCTACACGGCGACCAGTCTGGTCAACAAAGCCTTCCCCAGCGTCCCGTACTCTGAAAATAAACATGTCAACGTCAAAGGTGAAAAATCACCCTTCGATGGAGACATTACGTATTGGAGTCAACGGAACAGCAAACTCTATGATGGTGCTACAGCCAAGACCTTGAAGAAACAGAACCATACGTGTGGACATTGTGGATTCCCATTTTTGGGAGGAGAAAAAGTACACCTGCATCATGTTGACGGTAACCACTCAAACTGGAAACCCAAAAATCTGCTTGCAGTACACGAATCTTGCCACGATTACATCCACATGAGCAGGGCATAAAGCCCAGATTATCGGGAGCCGGATGCTGGGAAACCCGCACGTCCGGATCTAACTGAGAGGGGCGGAGCATAATAGCTCCCCTCGACTCAACCTAATGTCGTTGCCACGAGCACAATTATTCAAGACTTGACAGAACAAGTAGGAGGAGACGAGATTGAGCTAACAGGCATTCTGCAACCAGGAGCCGATCCCCATGTTTATGAACCAGTGCCCGCAGATAGTCAGGCATTGGAAGCAGCAGATTTGATTCTCTACAACGGTTACAATCTGGAGCCAGGGTTGATTAAACAAATGAATGCTGCTGGGGTAAATGCCAATAAGTTTGCGGTTGGGGAAGTGGTTACACCTTTAGATTTCGACTACCAAGGACAAATCAGTTATATATAAGGTAAGCTTTTTATAGTTTTTGGCAATACTCTTATGAATAATCCAGGTTAGAGAAGTGTTGTTTTAAGGACAG
>JAAHHL010000112.1 GCA_010672185.1 Caldora sp. SIO3E6
TCTTCGATCGCTTTCCCAATTAAGGCACTGTAATCTTGGTTTTGAGAGGGGTTAATCTGACAATCATTTTGGGTGGTTGGAGTAAATTCCTGACCGACTCTGACGGTAAAGATGTTGCATCCTTCCCTTGTCAACTGATCAGCTAGCTCTTGCCCTAGTCCAGAATCATCAATAAACAGTAAACAGGTTTTAGTCCGTTGATAATTAGCTGAAGGGGTAGGGATTAGACTTCTTTTCCAAGAAGGTAGGTAAAAGTAATCAGCTAGATTCGCAGTTTTGCTAGTTGAAGGTTTCTGGATGGGGGACTTGTGAGCAAATGCGTCAAGTGTATCCAGCCAGTATCGTTTCCTCTCAAAGGGGTAGGTAGGTAAAGGAATACGCTTTCTCTTCTCAAGAGCACAAAAGTTAGCCCAGTCTAGCTGTACTCCTGAAAACCAAAGCTGCCCGAGTAAGGTCTGAAGCCAAGCTGAATTTTGATTTTTGGTTTTAGGATGAGGCAGAGTGGAAAGAATCTTCCTGGAAGTAGAACTTTGGGGATGTTTCCTTGCAAAGGTACTGAGACTGTGTCCTGGTCCTACTTCAATCAGTAAAGCTTCAGGCTTAGCCAATACCTGTCCAATTCCATCCGCAAAGCGCACAGTTTGACGTATTTGCTTTGTCCAGTATTGGGGAGAGGTGGCTTCTTCTTGAGTAATCCAGTTGCCAGTAACATTAGAGATAAAGGGGATTGTGGGAGGTTTGAGGGTTATCTGGTTAACTGCATCACTAAAAAGAGCTAGGCAAGGTTCCATGAGGGAAGAATGGAAGGCTCGATTGACTTTTAGTCTTTGAGTTTGTATTCCTTTTTGGTTTAACTCGTTTTCCAGTTGAATCACCGCTGGAACTGAGCCGGAGACAACACAGTTGGAGGGCGTGTTGATAGCGGCGAAAGAAAGAGCTTTATTGGATAAAGAGATCTGTCCAGGAGGCAGAGGAATAGAGAGCATTGCCCCTTCCTCTGTGTGCTGCATCAGGCTACCGCGAGTGTGCACTAGGTTGAGTGCTTCTTCCAGAGAATAAACTCCTGCTAAACAAGCGGCTACGTATTCACCGATACTGTGACCAATCATGGCATCAGGTTTTACTCCCCATGACATCAGGAGCTTTGCCAAGGCGTATTCAACTACAAAGAGTGCAAGTTGGCTGATGTGGGTTTCGTAGAGGGGGGAGTTAGTGGATTGGGTTGGAGTTTCCGGATAAATAATCGGCAGTAAGTCGAGCCCTAACTGATTTTGAAGCCATTGATTACACTGGTCAACTTGTTCTCGATAGAATGGCTCTGTTGTATAGAGCTCTCTCCCCATGTTGACATATTGAGAACCCTGACCAGGAAAGAGGAAGATAACGGATTGGGGTTTGGCGGTGCATGTTTGGGTGTAAACTCTTTCGGGGTTTAGTTCTTGGAGTGCTTTTTGGGCATCAGATGAGTCACTAGCTACAACGAAGCGGCGGTACTCGAAATTCCTGCGCCCATTTTGCAGGGTAAAAGCGACATCAGCAAGATTTTCTTCGGGGTGCTGGTTAAGATGGGTTGCGAGGTTGGCGGTTGCTGCTTCTAAGGCAGTTTCTGTTCTGGCGGAAAGAATGAGTAATTGGTAAGGTCTAGAGGGTTGAATGGTTGAAGGTGGGGGAGCTTCCTCTAAGATGACATGGGCATTAGTTCCGCCAATGCCAAAGGAACTCACTCCAGCTAAACGAGGAGAATGGTTCCAGTCAGCTAGTTTTGTATTGACATAAAAAGGACTATTGGCAAAATCGATTTGAGGATTGGGAGACTCGAAGTGTAGACTTGGTGGTATTTTTTGATGCTTTAGACAAAGGACGGTTTTGATCAAACCTGCCACTCCCGCTGCTGCTTTCAGATGCCCCTGGTTACTTTTCAAAGAGCCAATGGCGCAATAGCCAGTTTTGCTGGTGGTTGCCTGGAAAGCTTGGGTAAGAGCAGCAATTTCTACGGGATCGCCTAGGGGAGTCCCGGTACCATGGGTTTCGATGTAGCTAATTTGTTCGGGATCGATTTCAGCGATCGCTTGAGCCAGGGAAATAGCTTCTGCCTGTCCTTCAACACTAGGAGCTGTATAACCAACTTTCTGCTTACCGTCGTTATTAATGGCGGAGCCTTTAATAATGGCGTGAATGGTATCTCCTTCGCTGAGCGCCTCGCTTAATCGCTTGAGGACAACAATACCAATACCGTTAGATGGGATCGTCCCTTTTGCCTTGTGGTCAAAGGCTCTACAATGTCCATCGGGGGAGACTACTGAACCTTCCTGATATAAATAGCCTTCTTGATTCGGGGCACTAATGGAGACTCCTCCTGCTAAAGCTAAATCACATTCATAGTTCAGCAATGACTGATAAGCTAGATGAATAGCTACTAGGGAGGTAGAACAAGCTGTCTGTACCGTGATACTCGGACCGCGCAGATTACATTTGTAGGAGGCATGGGTACTCAGGCAATCGAGGGAGTTCCCAAAAAAGATGTGGTCTTCTCTTGCTGCTTGTACCACATTGTCGCGATATTGCAGGAGATGGGTGAGGTAACTTAGTTCGGATGCACCTGCATAAACTCCAATTAAGCCTTCATAACGAAAGGGATCGTAGCCTGCTGTTTCTATAGCTTGCCAAGCACATTCAATGAAGACACGTTGCTGGGGGTCCATTGCGGCTGCTTCCCGGGGAGTAAAACCAAAGAAATCAGCGTCAAACATTTCAATGTCGCCGATTGCCCCTTTGGCTTTTACATAGTCTGGATGCTGGAACAAATGAGGGTCAATTCCCGCGTTAGCCATCTCATCTCTAGTGAAAAAAGATATAGATTCCACGCCATTTTCCAGATTGTGCCAAAAACTCTCCAGGTCTGAAGCTCCTGGAAAGCGTCCGACCATTCCAATGATGGCAATTTCCCGACCAGTTAGAGATGTTTGTCCCTCAATCATGCTTCCCTCTCCTCACTAATTTTGGCGATCGCAATTTAACATAATGGCTCCATATAACTTAATACAAAGCTGTACTAGACTTCACCGTTGATCTTGGCTTGCTCTATTTTTTAAATCGGTAAATTCGATATCCGTATTCCTGAAGTTTGAGACGCTCGTATAAATCAGAGCCGGGAAGTGCCATCACATGTTTATGAGCTTGGATATCTTCTTCTTGCTCTTGATTTTCAGCAGTTTCTTCCTCTGAAATTGCCAAAGCACCCATCTGATTTTCCGCATCTAGTTCTCGAGATAATATAACGTTACTAGTAATATCTCTATCTAACTCTAGGGATAACCCCACTTCTTGCAAGTAGCTCAAAAAATTGGGTAGTTCTTGGTTGGGAAAGATGTCTGTATAAAGGAAGTATCCTCCTGGTTTTAACACACGATAAACTTCTCTATAAAATTTAAACAGGTTGGGATAGACATGGGATGATTCTACATTAGTTAAGATATCAAACTCATTATCAGCAAAGGGCAGATTTTCCGCATCTCCTTTATGGAATTCAATTGGCTCTCCATCAAAATTTTGACGACAAAATTTGATGTTAGCATCAGTGATATCAATCCCCGTCAAGGTTTTTGCTTGATAAAACTGGCTGAGGGTGTAAAGGGTGCCACCTCGACCACATCCAACATCTAGAACCTTCGCCCCTTTTAAATCACAATCCCCTACCAACTCCAAAATTAATCGAGTCGAACGCTTGTTGAGAAAATACTCTGGTAAATCTACTTTAGCATAGTTCAGGTTCCCATCTGGTTCATATCCCCAATTCATAAATATGGCATATTCACCATAAATTGAGGTATTAAGTTTTTGATTAAGAAATTCATAAAATCTTTTGACTCTAGTCTTAAATTTTTCCGAGTCTTTTTTATCAGGAAATGTGATATCTTGTTCTTTGAGTCCGGTTTGTGATTTATTATTCATGATCTTAAGCCTCTGAAGTTTTCTTGAATCTAAATATCTTGTAACTAAACCGCCCTTCTTGAATTTGTTGAAAAAATTGCGAATCTTCCGGAGCTAGAAAAAAATCAAAAACTTCCTTCTCGGCTGCTGTTGTTGTATCCAATGAAGAATCCGGTGCTAGCATACCAAAACTCTTCATTTGCGTCTTCGCCATTTCTTTCCGTGACAATAGTACATTAGAAGTTATATCACGTTCTACTTCTAGAGCCAATCCTTGGTCTTGTAAGTACTTAATACAGTCTTCAAATTGCTCTATTTTGAGGATGTCTGTATAAAGAAAATAACCTCCCGGCTTAAGAACTCGAACAACCTCAGCATAAAATTGGAATATATGAGGATAGGCATTAGAAGATTCGACATTAATAACCACGTCAAAGGAGCAGTCTGCAAAAGGTAATGTTTCAGCGTCCCCTTCTAAAAAATGACGATGCTGATTTTCTAAATTTTGTTTACAAAAGGCAATAGATGCTGGGGTAATATCTAAACCAGTGAAGCTTTTGGCAGCAAAGAAGCGGTCTAGGGTTTGAATATTACCCCCACGACCACAACCTACTTCTAAGATATCACGATCAGTTAAATCACAGTCTCCTACTAATTCCAGAATTAATTTTAAGCAATTTTTGTTGAGACAGCGTTTGGGTAGTTGTATTTTTGAAAACTCCGGATTACCATCAGCCAAGTATCCCCAGTTCAGAAATGTGGAATACTCGCCAAAACCAGACTTATTCAAATGATCGTTAAGAGAGTTGTAAAAATTCCTAACTACATTTTTGACTTCCGGTTGATTGGGAGTAGGTTTTTCTCGTACCATTCTTTACCTCCTAACTTTTCAATCGTGGATTTCTTTTTCCTAGAGCTGCTTTGCGTTTTTCAGCTCGTTCGTCCATACGCGATCGCATATTTTGATTCTTAGGTATAATCTGGTTCTCTTGGCTCAGATATTGAGCTAGAGCACTGACTGTTGGATACTGAAACATATCTACTACTGACAGCTTTTGGTTAAAGATAGATTGCAGTTTACTCAAAATTTGCACTAATAGTAAAGAATGTCCTCCCAGGTCAAAGAAGTTATCTTCTATACCAACGCAGTCCAGGCGTAAATATTCTTGCCAAATTTCAGCTATTATCTGCTCAATATCTGTACTAGGTGCTTGATAAGCTGCTTCTAAGTCTGGTCGAATAGCTTCGGGAGCAGGAAGGGCACGCTTGTTGATTTTACCATTGTGATTTAGTGGAATCGCATCCAGCAAAACAAAATGGGAAGGAATCATATAATCGGGTAATTGTTCGGTCAAATAAGACCGCAGCATAGGTACTATTTTATGGGTTAATTTTTCAGCAATGGGGTTGTTTCCATAACTGTACCAATCTCGTCGTTTACTGCTGCCTGAGAGGAAGGGATGTATTAAGGAAAGGGATTGTTCCTGGGGTGTAAACACCACATCAAAATATCCCTGCTTCCCTTGGTGAGACCAAACCACTTGTGTCGTGTAACCGAGTTCTTCACCCAGAGACCAAAATGCTTCTGGATCTATACCGGGTTCTCGGTTTAGGGTTTCTTCTACAGTAGACCGGAGTGTTGTAACTGTCGAATCATCTTCTAGATCTCCCAAGATTTGTAAACTTTTGACATCACTCCAAATCCTGGCATTAGGAATATTTTGTAGGCAACAAGGTAACCGAATGTCGGTTAGCAGTTGACGGAGGGTTTCTAGGTTATGGGAAGGGGAATCTACCGTTGCTTTTTCTTGCCAGTCATAAATTGAAGCCGACTGAAGAGGTTTATCCTTCTCACCTATGTGCAAAATAACATCATAACGATATTTTGTTAGCTCATTATGATACAGTCCGCGCTTATGGAGAATCTGTACAGATGAGATTTCAGGAATCTCATTTTTCAACTGTTTAAAGAAGGCTGGAGCGATCGCCAACTCTCCTTCAAAGCGCCTAGATTTTTGGCTATTTTCTCTTAATTGTGCTATGGGTAAGCTGTCTGCTGACTTATAGAGTTGCACAGAAGTATGGAAAGCGTCTAGGAGCGGAAAACAACGCAAGTCTCCCAGAAAGATAATGCCACCAGGAGCGGTTGCCTTGACAGCTCCTTGAATCACTTGCAATAAGTAGTTAATTCCTGGGAAGTATTGGACAATGGAATTGAGAATAATCGCATCATAATTGCCGGGGGCGATCGCATTAAAATCGTCAGCGAGTTGTCTGCGCAGTTCTACTTGAGATAAATTACGGGAGTTAAGTTGTTGTTGAACAAATTGCAGTGCTTCCGGAGAAAAGTCTGTTCCTAAGTAATCACTGCAATGGGGCGCAATACGCAACAGGAGTAACCCCGTTCCGCAACCGATTTCCCAGACCCGCTGGGGACTGTAAGCCATAATACTGGCAACCGTATGAGTAACCCATTCTGCCATAGCTTCGGGTAATATAGCTTTCCCTGTATAGCTATCATTCCAACCTGCTAGGTTAAAGTCAGCTTGGTCTAAGTCTGAAGATTCTTGGTAGGTTTGCTCAAATAGGGTCTGCCATTGAGAAATATGTTCGTCGCTACCACTAGTAGATGCTTCGGATTCTAGTTGACCGACTAAGTAAGCAACAAGCTGTTTATTGCCTTCCTCTTCCCTAGGAACAACCACACTCTTTTTCACTGTAGAGTGTTGATTGAGTAGGGTTTCGATTTCTCCAGGTTCAATGCGGAAACCACGAATTTTAACTTGAGTGTCAATTCGCCCTAGAAATTCAATGTTACCATCCCTCATAAACCGGGCTAAATCTCCAGTTCGATAAAGGCGCTCACCTCTTTTGTTGCCAAAAGGATTAGGCACAAATTTTTCAGCAGTTAGCTCCGGACGATTAAAATAGAACCGAGCCAATCCCTCACCACCGGTGTAGAGTTCTCCCGGAACACCGACAGGTACGGGGTTCATCTGTGGATCGAGGATATAGGTGGTTGTTCTGGAGATAGGCCCCCCAATGGGAATGGAGAGGGGGAAGTTTTCCCCTGGTTTTACTGGATAAAAGGTAGTAAATGTAGTGTTTTCTGTAGGCCCGTAGACATGAATTGTCTGGCAGTTTTGAGCGTAGTTCACAAAGGTTTGTAAGAGTTTGACAGACATTACTTCTCCTCCCACCAGAAGTTGTCGCAGGGAGGCAAGGCTATCAATTTTTTCTTCTACCATTAGGTGAAATAGAGCTGTGGTGAAGAACATAACTGTGATTTTATGCTCAGTTATCCCCTGAGCTAGTTCTTCCAGGGAAGGAGTATGAGGTGGCATAATGACTAACCTTGCTCCGTTGAGCAAGCTTCCCCAGATTTCAAAAGTAGATGCATCAAAGGTAAAAGGTGCTATATGTAATAAGCGGTCATCAGTGTTTAAGCTGACGTAGTTAGGATTGTTTACCAGTCGCATCACAGCACGATGACTCACACCAATACCTTTGGGTTTGCCAGTAGAACCAGATGTGTACATAATGTAGGCTAGACAATCTGGTTTCACTCTCAAGAGAGGAAAGTTGTCCGAACCCTGGGTAAGTTGAGCCAGTTCACAAGTAAGGACTGCCCCATCCCACTGGGGTAGACTCGAGCGAAACTCTTCCTGAGTCAAAAGTATGGAAGGCTTGGTATCCTCCAGCATTGAGGTTAATCGATGTTGAGGTGTGTTGGGGTCTAAGGGGAGATAAACACCACCTACTTTGAGAATGGCTAGAATGGCAATGATGGTTAAGAGCGATCGCTTCATGCAAAGGGCAACAATCGTTTCTGGTGTCACTCCTTGGGCTTGCAGTTGAACCGCTAATCGGTTGGCATATTGGTTAAGTTGGGCGTAAGTTAACCTAGTTTCACCAAAGACAAGGGCGATCGCTTCTGGTGTTTTTTCAACTTGCTGTTCAAAGACTTGATGAAGGCACAGTTCTCGTGGATATTCCCGGTCCGTTTGATTCCAATCCACTACTATCTGTTGCTGTTCAGCTGGGGTGAGTAAACTGAAGTCAGCAAGGGATTTTTCGGGTTCAGCACCAATTTGTTCTAAGAGGCGGAGAAAATGCTCCAGCATCCGAGAACCCGTGTCTGGATTAAACAGCTCTATATTGTAAATAAATTTGCCGATCAGTCCGTTGGGGGTTTCCCAAAGATGACATTCAATATCAAACCGGGTAGTTTGAATCTCCAGCTCCTCTTGGCTTACCTTAAGATTGGGAAGTTCTGGCATTTGGTCGGGAGTGTTTTGCAGAGCAAAGACCACTTGCACTAAAGGATTACGACTGGTGTCTCTTTCGGGTTCTAATTCTTCTACTAGTTTTTCAAAGGGCAAGTCTTGATGGGCATAAGCTTGCAGGGTAGTTTGGCGTACCCTGGCTAAGAGGTCTTGAAATCGGGGATTTCCCGACAGATCAGTCCGCAATACCAACGTATTGACAAAAAAGCCAATTAGGTTTTCTATTTCTGTGCGGTTGCGGTTAGCAATGGGAAAACCCACAGCAATATCTTCTTGCCCTGTGTAACGGTAGAGCAAAACTTTGAAAGCACTCAGCAAGGTCATAAATAAAGTAGCTCCTTGCTGGCGACTGACCTGTTTCAACTTCTCGGATAGGCTGGGGGAAAGCTTAAAGTTTAAGGCTTTGCCCAAGAAGGTTTGTACGGGGGGACGGGGGCGATCGCTATACAAACCCAATAGGGGCAAATCTGTTAGTTGTCGTCGCCAGTAGGTTAACTGGGTATCTAATAACTCTCCTTGAAGCCATTGGGTTTGCCAACAGGCGAAATCTGCATACTGAATTGGCAGTTCTGCTAACGGGTAGGATTTGCCTTCCCATGCTGCCTGATAGAGTAAACCGATTTCCCGATGCAAGATTCCTAGAGACCAACCGTCTGAGACAATGTGGTGAATATTGAGAAACAGAATATGTTCTTCTGCTGCTACCTGAA
This sequence comes from Caldora sp. SIO3E6, assembly GCA_010672185.1. Classification (GTDB taxonomy): domain Bacteria; phylum Cyanobacteriota; class Cyanobacteriia; order Cyanobacteriales; family Coleofasciculaceae; genus Caldora. Next base: position 8,927 of record JAAHHL010000112.1, read on the forward strand.
ACAAGGAGGCACGAATTAGGGGTTCTTGAGCTAGATCGAAGGGTCTCAACGCTGCTTCGTTGATCAGGCGTTTGATTTCAGCTTCCCGTTCTCTGCTCGAAGTTGCTGCGGGAATAATTAAGTTTAGTTTTAAAGGTTGTTCGGGAGCAATAACTTGATATGTTTCCCCTTGTTTGGGGAGAAAGTTGGTGCGCAGGGTTTCATGTCTGCTAATAATTTGATTAAGGGTTTTCTCTAGGATGTTGACATTTAGTTCTCCCACTAGTCGATAAGCTGTGGGAATATTGTAGCCAGGGGTATCTGGAACCAGTTGTGTGACAAACCACAGACGTTTTTGGGCAAAGGATAAAGGTAGGTCACTAGTCCGAGCATGGGGCTGAATTGGCTCTTGGAGGCTTTTTGGTCGGGATTGGTATTCGGTTTCTAGGCGAACGGCTAGTTCAGCGACAGTGGGGGCTTCAAACAGTGACTGCACCGGGAGTTTAACGTTGGTGATGTTCAGTAGCCTGGAGAAGACTTGGGTCGCTAGTAAGGAATGTCCCCCTAGATCGAAAAAGTTATCGTGGATGCCGATTGCCTCTCGGTTAAGCACTTGACTCCATACTCCAACGACAATCTCTTCTGTGGGGGTACGGGGTTGTTCGTTCTCATTTACGGAGTGTTGGACTGTTTCTGGTTCGGGTAGCGATCGCCAATCGAGTTTTCCGTTAGCTGTTAAAGGTAAATTGGCTAAGGGTACAAAAGCAGCGGGAACTAAGAATCCTGGTAATTTTTGCCGCAAATAAGGGCGGACATTTTCTGTTGTACTACCCACAAAGTAAGCTACTAGAAATTTATCCCCATTGGCTTTGGATTTGACCAGGATAGCAGCCTCTTGTACCTCTGGATGTTGGAGTAAGGTAGCTTCGACTTCTTCGGGTTCGACTCGAAAGCCGCGAATCTTTACTTGGTTATCAATGCGTCCGAGAATTTCAATCTGACCGTCCCTGCGATATCGAGCCAGGTCTCCTGTAGTATACAGGCGTTCCCCTGGTGTGTCGCTAAAGGGGTCGGGAATAAACTGACTTGCCGTTAGTTCGGGACGATTAAAATAGCCCCGTGCTAAACCGCAACCACCGATATAGAGTTCTCCTGCCACTCCCACAGGGACAGTTTCTAGATTCTGATCAAGGATATAACAACGGACACCTGCCAGGGGACGACCAATGGGAATTCTAGAGGTTGTTGGGATTGACTCTACTGGGTAGAATGTGGCAAATGTTGTCGTTTCTGTCGGCCCGTATCCATTGAGTAACTGCTGCGGTGAACCCACTTCTATAAGTTGCCGCACCATTTCTGAGTTAGCCATTTCTCCGCCAAAGATGAGGCATTTGAGAGAAGATAGGGATTGGGGAACCTCTTGCACCATCTGGTTAAATAACGCTACGGTTAGCCACATGATGCTAATGCCCTGTTCTGTAATGGCTGCGGCTAAATCTGGAGGAGAAAGAACTACATTAGTAGGAAGGGTGACTAGGGATGCGCCGTTGAGCAGAGGTCCCCAAATCTCAAAAGTGGCAGCATCGAAGGAAATATTTGACAGATGAGCAAGGCGATCAGTTGGGGAAAATTGGAGGATGTTGTTCCCTAAAACCAGGTTGGTAACGCTGCTGTGGGGTATACCGATGCCTTTGGGTTGTCCTGTGGAACCTGAAGTGTAGTTGATATAGGCTAAGTTTTGCGGAGTGACGGTTGTTGCCAGATTGTCGGGACTTTCTTTGCCTATTGGATCTTGTTCTTGCTCTAAACAGATCAGTTCCACAGAGCGATCGCTAAATCTTCCTACTTCTGCCTGTGTGGTTAACAGGATGGGCATTTGTGTATCCTCAATCATGTAGTCTAGTCGTTCTTGAGGATATTGAGGGTCTAGAGGAACATAGATGCCACCAGCTTTGAGAATGGCTAAAATGACTACAATTAGCTCTACACTTCGCTCCATAGAAATGCCGACGCAGACTTCAGGTTTAACGCCTCGCTTTTGCAAAGTGCGAGCCAGTTGATTCGCGCGGGTATTGAGTTCTCTGTAGGTGAGTTGGGAGTTGTCCCCTAGTACAGCTAAGTTGTCCGGTGTCTTTTCGACTTGAGTCTCGAACTGTTGATGAATTAGACCCAAACATCCGGGAGCATGAGTTTTGCTATATACCTGTAAGAGTTGATGGCGCTCTTGTGGAGTCAACAAAGGTAACTCATTAATGGGGCGATCAGGATTGACAACAATAGCTTGCAGTAAGTTGAGATAATGCAGGAGAAATCGACCGATGGTTTGTGGTTCAAAGAGGTCTGTACTATAGTTGGCGATCGCAATTAAGTCATCAGCATCTGGCTCCGATGGCTTGATTGCCATTTCTGGGAGCAGAGTTGCCATATCGTAGGCATTTTGGCTATACAGAAACCAGTTACTGGATTGGTCAGAACGTTTCCAAAGATGAAATTCTAGGTCGTAGCGAGTGGTTTCTCGGTCGTATTCTAAAGGTGAAATGGTGAGTTCTGGTAGGTTTAAAGATTCCCCAGGAATGGTCTGGAAAGCGTAGCTAACAGTGCTTAGGGGATTGTGGCTTAAGTCACGATTGGGTTGGAGTTCTTCGACTATTTTTTCAAAGGGGACATCTTGATGGTCATAGGCTTCTAGGGTTGTTTGATGGATGCGTTGCAGAAGTTGACGAAAGGGGGGATTTCCCTCTAAGTTAGTCCGCAAGATTAGGGTATTGACAAAAAAACCAATCAATCCTTCGAGTTCTGAGCGGTTGCGGTTGGCGATGGGGGAGGCAACGGCAATATCCTGTTGATGGGTGTAGCGGTACAGTAAGGTCTGAAATGTGCCCAGCATTACGGTGGAGAGGGAGACTTGTTCTACACGGGATAAGGCTTCTAGGTCGCGTACCAGCTTACCGGGTAGGGTAACACTCATCATGCTCCCCCGAAAACTTTGTACGGGAGGACGGGGGTGATCGCCTGGTAGGGAAAGGGTTTCGATACCAGTCAGCTGCTTTTTCCAGTAGGATAGTTCCTCTTGGAAGGCCTGGCTTTGCAGTTGTTGCTGTTGCCAAAGGGCAAAGTCTGCATATTGGATGGGGAGTTGGGGGAGTGCAGGAACAGTGCCCTTGAGCAAGGCTGGGTAAAGAGTTTGCAGTTCTTTGATCAAGAGGTTGAGAGACCAACCGTCGGTAACGATGTG
>JAAHHL010001120.1 GCA_010672185.1 Caldora sp. SIO3E6
TGTAAGAGAGGGAGAGAGATTGCATTGCTTTAGATAGAGTTTCATCCCTCAGGTAAACCAATAAATGGTAATGATTAGGCATCAGACAATAAGCAACAACATCCACTCCATTGCCAATAAGACGCTGCCTGACTAATCGCAAAAAATAAATATAGTTCTCTCGCTCGAAAAAAATTGCCTGGTGATTATTTCCCCGATTGTAGATATGGTAAAAGTTACCAATTTGCAATGAAATTCGTCTTTGGGGCATGGACGCAAATTACTTTCATCTTGTCTTTATTAGTATGCCCGAAGATGAGCGATCGCGTAAGTTCTGAGGGACTCCAGAGAAAGTATCTGCCCTAATTTCCCAGCGTTTAAGAACCCCGACTTCTTCAAGAAGTCGGGGTTCTGGGAGACTCCCGGCTAGAGAGATTTGACATTTATGGGGTCTGCTTGCAGAGGAAGCTTGCGCGATCGCTCTCCCCATCCTAACAAGTTAAACTTAGTTAATTCCCGATTCCCTAATCTCCTCTAGCAACTATCCTAATTTCCCAGCGTTTAAGAACCCCGACTTCTTCAAGAAGTCGGGGTTCTGGGAGACTCTTGGCTAGAGAGATTTGACAATGGGATCTGCTGGCAGGGAAAGCTTGCGCGATCGCTCGGAGTCCGCAACCGCGCGATACAATCTCGGAATAGGCTGTACAAGAGAGCTACTCTTCTACTTGCCAGAGATCACTGCTTAAAGGTTCATCGAGAATTTTCTTGGGTCGCAGCACCAAAATCAGCCTTCCTGATAAACTGACATCAGGAGCTTCTGGAAACCACTGAACTTCCAATTGTCCTGACTGCTCAAGCAGAAAATAGCTATCTCTGCTCCATTCACAGCTGTTTCGGTCTACTACTAATAATAGCTCGTCCAGTTTGCCACTTGGTTGACCAGGTAACTGGTTACTACGACATAAAACTACCACTGGGTCTTGCGCCTTCCGGACTATTTGCCAGCCAGGAATAGCCACTAAACTCTGTTGACTAGATGCCTTAACTATGCCAAAAGAATCAGTAGATTCCAGAGGAGAAACAGCTTCCCATTCAGCCATTGTCAGCGGCAACTTACCAATCACCGGCAGTAAACGGGGCATAAAATCATCAGCTTCGAGGCGATAGAAGGGTAATCGGGGAGGCTGATGTTGGTTGCCACCAATACCTTCTGTCAGCAACTGCTCAATTTGTTGTCGCGCTTCTTGGCTATGAGCAAACATTAAACCCCGTGCGATCAAACGAGAGCGTTCTGTTAAGCTGTTTTGGTATCTAGCAACTTTCCAATACTGATAGGCAACAACATCACCGGGATGAGTAGAAAATCCTTCCGGTGGAGTGCTCCTGCGAGAAAATTCTTTGAGAGCCTTGGCAACTTCACGAGCTCCCTCAGAGTCGAGGTTCCTCGCAACAATAAACTCCGCAGCAGTAGCTCTTTCTGGTTGAGTGAGAATCCGTAGCTCATACAAAGAATCTGAGCCAGTACGCTCAAAACGCGATCGCACATTCTCTGATACTCCCTCATTCATCAAAGTATCGTGAACTTGAGCCGCCACAATCACTTGATTTTGTTGGATTGGCTCGAACCCGGTTGCTTCAAAAATTGCCTGGGTACTATAACCTGCTTTTTGAAGCTGCTGACAAGCCTTACCCCATTCAACCCAGTTACTTTCTTTTCGCCGTAGTAATTGCAATAATTCTTCACAATTGACCTTCTCTGAATCGTTGTGAGGGCGACTATCAGGAGTGCCTGGTGTAATTTCTGTCATCTATCTTAGTTAGTATCTTAATTTATTTACGGTTATGATTGTGAGATACAATACATGGCTAATATTGATACTATCAGCTGCTAGTAATGAATTTAGAGCAACCGAACAAGCCCAAGATTCTAGTGGTAGATGACGAACCGGATAATCTCGATTTGCTCTACCGAACCTTTCGGCGCAACTTTCAAGTATTCAGAGCTGAAAGTGGAGCTGAGGCTTTATCGATACTAGCGATTGAGGGAGAAGTAGCAGTAATCATTTCCGATCAACGGATGCCGCAAATGAAAGGAACGGAGTTTTTGAGCCAAACGGTTCCCCAGTTCCCTGACACCGTAAGGATTATCTTGACTGGTTTTACTGACGTTGAAGATTTAGTTGAGGCAATTAATTCTGGACAAGTATACAAGTACATTACTAAGCCTTGGGAAGCCCGACATTTGATCGAAGTAGTACAAGGTGCTACCGAAACCTATGAACTGCTCAAGCAACGGGCAGAAGCCATAGATCTAGCCAAGGCGCAAAAAGCAGTGTTAGCAGGCATTTTGCACGTTGCTCAGGATGCAGATGGTTTAGTTTCTTGCCTCCGAGCAATTGCTAAACCTTTTGCTGAGAGTTTTGCTGCAGACTACTGTATCTTACAATTAGTCGAAGATAATCAGTTGGTTGCTGAACAGGGAAGTTACACCAAACTGGAAAAGAAGGAAAACTGCTTAGGGAAAGACCCCCTTGTTCCGAAAGTACTCACCAATAAGGAGCTCCTCATTTGGGTGAATCCTTCCTCTGCTCAATCTTCCGATGTTGCCGAATATTACCAACAGACCGGTATAAAAATGCACTTGCTAGTTCCGGTGCTCTACCGAGGTCAAGTAATAGCCATCTTATCTCTTCAGTGGCAAGAAAAAACTAGGCAGCTTCCAGAGGAGCAACTTCAACTCATTGATCTGTTAGCGCAGCAGGCTGGTTTAGCATTGACAATGACTAAGTAGGGTTTGGGAGAATCAGTAACAAGTATTAAGGCAGGAGGCAGAAGGCAGGAGGCAGGAGGCAGAAGGCAGGAGGCAGGAGGCAGGAGGCAGGAGGCAGGAGGCAGAAGGCAGGAGGCAGAAGGCAGGAGGC
>JAAHHL010001121.1 GCA_010672185.1 Caldora sp. SIO3E6
TCTTGGGACGTTTTGGTAAATTTGGCGGCAAGTATGTGCCGGAAACCCTTATGCCTGCTCTAAGTGAGCTAGAGCAGTTTTTTCAGCGATATGGTAAAGACCCTGATTTCCAAGAAGAATTGCAAGGGTTGCTGCGAGACTATGTAGGACGCCCTAGCCCTCTCTACTTTGCCGAGCGTCTGAGTGCTCACTATGCTAAGGCTGATGGTAGTGGTGCTCAGATTTATTTGAAACGGGAAGACCTCAATCATACAGGAGCTCACAAAATTAATAATGCCTTAGCTCAAGTACTGCTGGCTAAGCGCATGGGCAAAAAACGTATTATTGCGGAGACGGGGGCAGGGCAGCATGGTGTAGCCACAGCAACGGTTTGTGCTCGCTTTGGTTTAGCCTGTATCATCTATATGGGTGTCCAAGATATGGAGCGGCAAGCACTGAATGTGTTTCGGATGCGGTTGCTGGGAGCTAAGGTGCAACCTGTAACCGCAGGTACTGGCACCCTTAAGGATGCTACCTCGGAAGCCATTCGCGACTGGGTGACAAATGTAGAAACTACTCACTATATCTTAGGTTCCGTAGCCGGACCCCATCCTTACCCCTTGCTGGTGCGTGACTTTCATGGGGTGATTGGCAAGGAAACTCGTGCTCAGTGCCAAGAAAAATGGGGTGGTTTGCCAGATATTCTGCTAGCTTGTGTCGGTGGTGGTTCCAATGCGATGGGACTATTCCATGAGTTTGTTCACGAAACAGGTGTACGGTTGATTGGGGTTGAAGCTGCAGGGGAAGGTGTGGAGTCAGAGAAACATGCTGCAACCCTTACCTGTGGACGTCCGGGGGTTTTGCATGGAGCAATGAGTTATTTACTGCAAGATAATGATGGTCAAGTATTGGAAGCTCACTCCATTAGTGCAGGATTAGACTATCCTGGTGTTGGCCCTGAGCACAGTTATTTAAAAGACAGTGGTCGAGCGGAATATTATAGTGTAACTGATAAGCAAGCGATCACGGCTTTTCGGCTTTTGTCTGAACTAGAGGGTATCATCCCTGCCCTAGAAACCTCTCATGCGATCGCTTATCTAGAAACTCTGTGTCCCCAACTTAGTGGTTCTCCCCACATTGTAATTAACTGCTCCGGTCGTGGCGATAAGGATGTTCAAACGGTTGCTAAGGTAATTGACTTGGAGAATTGAGAATTGAGAATGGGGAATTGGGAATTGGGAATTGGGAATGGAAAAAAACATCAGTGCATGGTGAGCATTTGCAAAGCATGGTGTGTAGCAGCAAAGCGAGGCAAATTTTGAATTTAGAATTTTGAATTGCGCGTAGCGCTATAGCTTTCCGGAATAGTTGTACAAAAAATTGAAGTCTTGAGGTAGTTCAACGTGTAATTCTTGGTTAAATTTTTTTCTTCCATGATGCCAAAACGACTATCTCAGCTCAATTGGGGACTATTGGTACTGGCTGCGGGACTTAGCAGTTGTAATGCTCCTCTTAGCATTAGTCAACCACTCCCTTCTGAGACTGCACCAACCCCAACCCCTTTTCAAGGATCAACCTCTGGAGATTTAATGAATTTGGAGCTTTCTGTTCATCAACAGATTAATCAATATCGCCAATCCCGTAATTTATCTCCCCTTACTTTAGATCCTCGGATCAGTGAGCAGGCAAGATTGCATAGTGAAGCAATGGCAAGTGGTAGGGTATCCTTTAGCCACGATGGATTTGAGGGAAGAGTCAAAGCATTGGAAAAATCTCTTCCTTATCGTAGTGCAGCGGAAAATGTAGCTTACAATCAAGGATACTCTGACCCAGGTCAACAGGCGGTTACAGGTTGGATTAAAAGTCCAGGTCATCTGAAAAATATTCAGGGGGAGTTTGACCTCACCGGTATTGGTGTTACCAAAAATGCTAAGGGAGAATACTACTTTACTCAAGTTTTCCTCAAACGCCGTTAAGATTAACAAATGACAAATGACAAATGACAAATGAAATTGAAGGATTTTCACGTTTGCGATCGCGACTTACCCGATAACCTCTATCAACAGTATTTGGGTGAGTCGGCAATCGCCGTGGATACAGAAACTATGGGACTCATCTACCAGCGCGATCGCTTGTGTCTGGTACAGTTGTGTGACTCTCAAGATCGAGTCACTGTAATTCGCATTGCCAAAGGACAAACAGAAGCGCCTCTGCTCAAAAAGTTGCTAGAAGCGGCTGATATCCTCAAGATATTCCATTTTGCTCGTTTTGATCTTGCCATGTTGCAGCAGAATCTCGGTATTGATGTTCAATCGATATTTTGTACCAAAATTGCTAGTAAGTTAGCTCGTACCTACACTAATAATCATGGTCTCAAGGATGTGGTACGAGAGTTAGAACTAGTGGAATTAGACAAAACCTCTCAGAGTTCTGACTGGGGTAATGCTGCCAACCTTGCTGATGAGCAATTAAGATATGCTGCCAACGATGTGCGCTATCTTTTGGGCGTGAAGCAAAAACTGGTTAATATGCTCCAAAGGGAAGAACGCTGGGAATTAGCTCAACAGTGCTTTGAGGCTTTACCAGTCATGGTTTCTTTAGATTTGCTTCACTACAAAAATATCTTTGAACATCATTGATGGGAATTGGGAATGGAGAATGGAGAATTGGGAATTGGGAATTGGGAATTGGGAATTGGGAATTGGGAATGGAGAAGGTCAAATTGGTAGGGTAAAGGTTTTGGCAGGTATCATACAACACCTAATACCTAACACCTAATACCTAACACCTACCACCTACCACCTACCACCTAAAACCTACCACCTATAAAAATATTGTAGAGACGTTGCCAGCAACATCTCTACAATACCCTAATATTTTAGAATCCTATTAGGTTGTCCTCTCAGTTATAGTTAACCAA
>JAAHHL010001122.1 GCA_010672185.1 Caldora sp. SIO3E6
TTGCATCGATCTGGGAAATCCCTGGGTAACCTTGGGAGATACAAATGCCTAAAACTAGGATAAATGCTGCATTCGTTCTTACTTATTACTTGTTACTTGTTACTTATTACTTATTCAGCAGACCCTAAATAGCGATCGCGCACTCAAAAAGTTATATCCCAACCTGTAGAGACGTTGCAGGCAACGTCTCTACAGGGTTTTCTCTTCCCGGATTTGTATTAATAGTGGTATGACAAAAGAAGGATAAAAATGCTATAGCAAGAACCCTCAACCAAACAAGCTGAGGGCTATGATTAAAAGAAATACCTGTAGTGTAGGATTGCAACTATTACTAGTGTGAGCCATAACTATCAGGTTTTGGGTAGAGAAATAGCAAAGATGCTGTGAGAGTTTAATGAAGCTGGTTGGTACTCACTCTGGCTATAGGCAAATCCGAAAGCAAAAACAACGGCAACGACAAGTGAAGATACAGCTAGACTGGCTGCTAGCCACAGTGGAATTGAAGTGTCTGTGTGCCTGGAAGGTGGTAAATAAGACATGGTAAACAAGCTCAATAGGATATACCCACTATTCATCCATCTGTAAGCTTTTCAGGATTGGAAAGTGCGGTGCGTTACGCTGCGCTAACACACCCTACGATAGGTACATTTTTTTGGAGGAAATTATCTAAGTTTGAGGGGAAGATGACTGTGGTGTTTCTTCTACAAAGTGCTGCTGTGCAGGTAACGGAGAAACTTCTGGAGCAATTGCCGGAATTTCTATAGCTTCAGGTTCTTCCTCAATTCCCAGCTGATTCTTAGCATGGGTAAGCGCTAAAGCTGCTCCTGTACTTCCCGCTAGCAAAAGTTCCTTACCGGCTGCATCCAAAAAGTGATCTGTTTTTGGCTCCTCAACACTGGCATACCACGATTTTAGCTCCTGAGCCACTTGGAGAGAATTAGTCCACAACCAGGCAACAACGAAAATCCCTAGGCAGATAATTAACCAAATCAGCCGAGCCGATTCCTTGAGCAGATTCCAACTCAGGACAATCGCTTGTTTGTAAGCTGCCCAGGTGTCTGCACTGAACAGGATTTTGCCAACTTTTGCTGCTTGAGCTTGAATTTTGTTCATCTTTACTTCATACCCCTAGGAGCCTCACACCTAGAGTTAGGTGAGTTCGGAGTTAAGAGGTTGACCTCTCCTCTATAAAATATAGACTAATCTTGGGTTGATCATCTTTGAATAGATGTTAAGAACTCACCGAAAGTGGCACCGAAAGCTATTCCTTCAAGGGATGGGAGGTTAGATTGGGCAGTTATGGCAACTTAAAACCCTAAAATAACGTCTACCTTTTCAGTGCATCCGGATACCATTATCAAAGAACTTCTTACTTTTTTCTCTAATACAGATATCTTAATCGTATCAGCTATGTTGAATCCGTTTTTCTCACTTTCTCGTTCTTATCGTCGCTTGCTGTTATACCCTCTAATATCCGTGTTTACGGCGGTGAGCCTTGTTGTGGCAACACCGCAAGTCAGCCAAGGCATTCCCTTATTTGAATTACTGCTGCGGGGGATTCAGATTATCCAGATGTCCAATATTTCGGATAATCAAGAAGTTCAGCTGGGTAAACAGATCAATCAGCAATTAGTTAGGCAAGAGATCCGACTCAATCGCAATCAGCAAGTTAATCGCTATATTAACCAAATTGGTCAACGACTAGCAGAAGTTAGCGAAAGACCCGATATTCCCTATACATTTCAGGTAGTCGAGGATTCCAGCGTTAATGCTTTTGCCACGATGGGAGGCTTTGTTTACATGAATACTGGTTTGCTCACAGAAGCAGATAACGAAGCCGAGGTAGCCAGTGTGATGGCTCATGAGATTGCTCATATCGTCGGACGTCATGCAATCAAGCAAATGAAGGAAGCCGCGATTGCTAATGGTTTAACCGCAGCTGCCGGTTTAGATCAGAATGTCGCTATTCAGCTAGGGGTAGACCTAGCTCTCCGACGACCCAACAGTCGTCAACACGAATTGGAGGCGGATAAGTTGGGATTAGAAAACTTAGTCAGGGCAGGCTATGCTCCCTATGGGATGGTGAGCTTTATGGAAAAACTCCTGCAAACTGGACGTTCTGTACCAGAGTTTTTAAGTACTCACCCAGCAACACCTCAACGCATTAATGCCTTAGAGCGAGCAATTGATCCGCAGGCTGCTTTTGTTGGCGATGGCTTAGATGAGATTGCCTACCGAAACCAAATCCGTCCTCTTTTAAGGAGATAGGAGGCAGGAGGCAGGCATTGGTGTCAACTTAAGGTGAAAAGCGCTTGAAGCTGGGGAGCGGAGGAGCGGAGGAGCGGAGGAGCAAGAGAATGCTCCTGTCGCTGGCTCTTTTTACTGTTAATCAGGTAGGGTAACGCCACCCGCTAAGAGAGAAAGTAGAACGCCTCGAAAGCATCAATTGGCAATGGTTGTGGCTTAAGTTGACACCAATGGGGGGCAGGAGGCAGGGGGCAAAAGGCAGAAGGCAGGAGGCAGTCCCGATGAAAAAATTTTTTTCACCACCCCACCATGCATGAAAGTCCCTCTCGACCCGTCTGGTGTGTCCCCGCGTCTCCGCGTCTATTTTCAGATTAGGAGGGAACAAAGAGACAAAGGAGATATTTACCCTAACCAATTCCCAATTCCCAATTCCCAATTCCCAATTCCCAATTCCCAATTCCCAATTCCCAATTCCCAATTCCCCATTCCCCATTCCCCATTCAAGAAAATAGCATCGGACGCCGACGGGAGATCTTCGCAGGCTCTACCGTCACCACTACTTCTTCAAGGGGTAATTGGCGCATTAGAGGTTCATAGGTGTTTACTTGATAAACTATGGAATTGGTGATATCTAAGCCAGTCATCCAGCCA
>JAAHHL010001123.1 GCA_010672185.1 Caldora sp. SIO3E6
GTGGGAGAGGGGGAGAGGGGGAGATGGGGAGAGGGGGAGATGGGGAGATGGGGAGATGGGGACATTCCCGATTACCAAACGACAAACGACAAACGACAAACAACCAACGACAAACAACAAACAACCAACAACAAACAACCAACAACAAACAACAAACAACAAATAACAATTCTTAACCTTAATTGGGTCTTGCACTCACCTAGACCTTGGTACACTCAGTACACGGCTTCAGTATGGGCGTAATTAAAAAACAACTGCATATTGCCATACCAGACAACCAAAAAATCGTAAGCAAAGATCAAGAGCCACTTGTGATATGGTAGATTCTCTGAAAAAACCAACTTTTGAAGAAATACGACCAGGGGTGAAAGCACCGGCGAAGGAAACTCTCTTGACGCCTCGCTTCTACACCACTGACTTTGAGGAAATGGCGCAGATGGATATCTCGCCCAATGAAGATGAGTTGCTGGCTATCCTCGAAGAGTTCCGTACTGACTACAATCGTCACCATTTTGTCCGGGATGAGGAGTTTAAGCAGTCTTGGGAGCACATTGATGGGGAAAAACGACGGTTATTTGTCGAGTTTCTCGAGCGTTCCTGTACCGCAGAATTTTCTGGTTTCTTACTCTATAAGGAACTAGGACGTCGTTTAAAGAACAAAAATCCGGTTTTGGCGGAGTGCTTCACCCTGATGTCTCGTGATGAGGCAAGGCACGCCGGTTTCCTGAATAAGGCAATGTCAGATTTCAATCTGGAGCTGGATTTAGGATTCCTGACTAAGAGTAAACAATACACTTTCTTTAAGCCGAAGTTTATCTTCTATGCCACTTACTTGTCAGAGAAGATTGGTTATTGGCGCTACATCACCATTTATCGACATTTGGAAGCTCATCCTGAAGACAGGATTTATCCTATTTTCCGCTTCTTTGAAAACTGGTGTCAGGATGAAAACCGCCACGGTGACTTCTTCGATGCCATTATGAAGGCAAAACCCAGCTGTTTGAATGACTGGCAGGCAAAACTCTGGTGTCGCTTCTTCTTACTGTCGGTGTTTGCCACCATGTATCTCAATGACATCCAGCGTTCTGCTTTCTATGCTTCAATTGGTTTAAATGCTCGTGACTATGATAAATATGTGATCGAGAAGACCAACGAAACTTCCGGAAGGGTATTCCCTGTAGTTCTGGATGTAGAAAAGCCAGAGTTCTACGAGCGTTTGGAAGTCTGTGTCAAGAATAATGAGCAATTGAGAGCGATCGTTTCTTCTAAGACACCTAAGGCTTTACAATTATTCCAAAAGTTGCCTTACTACCTCTCCAATGGTTGGCAGTTCCTGCGGTTGTACCTGATGAAGCCGATTGATATGACTGTCAAGCGAGGAGCTGTTTACTAAGTTTTACTCCGCTAATAGTTATGTTTGACGGTTCTACTGATTTGTAGAACCGTTTTTTTAATGAATAATGAATAATGGATAATGGATAATGGATAATGGATAATTGATAATGGATAATGGATAATTGATAATGGATAATTGATAATGGATAATTGATAATGGATAATTGATAATTGATAATTGATAATTGATAATGAATAATTGATAATGAATAATTGGGAAATTGCACATGTTGTAGGGGCGGGTTTAGGAATATGATAGCCACATCGGCGATAACCTGGGTACAAAACCCGCCCTGTCGATAACTTTGGTTTAGGGATATGATAGCCACATCGGCGATAACCTGGGTACAAAACCCGCCCTGTCGATAACTTTGGTTTAGGGATATGATAGCCACATCGGCGATAACCTGGGTACAAAACCCGCCCTGTCGATAACTTTGGTTTACTTCTACTTCCTATAAGACGAGTGCATTATGCTACTGTAATTTTTCCCTACACCCAACACCCCACACCCCACACCCTTCAGTCCTTAATGTTACATCCGAAAGGCTGCGGCGCATGGTAGGTGGAGGCACGCCTACCAAACCAGTTATACCGATTATCGCGGACTTGTTCATAGGCGCGATCGCCCAACCACTTCATGCCGGGGATTGCACGATAGGCATTGATGAATAGATAACCCACTGGCAACAGACGCGCGATTTCTTCAGCGGCATCGCTTCCTTGCCATTTTTGGGGAGGTGTTTGATCATCGAGCAAGATCATTCCCATTTCACAATCTTGAGGCGTAATTCCCCATTTTTTGAGGTTTTCGTGGTCTTGCATAGGACTGTAGGCAAATAACTTTCCCCCGTCAAACTGTTGGAGTAATTTGGTAAAAGTGGTACAGAGATTGCAGTCTCCATCGTAAATAACGAGATACTTCATTGAGGTCTTAGACCAAATTAATAAATTATTAATTATCCATTATCCCTTGATAACTCAACATTCGCCCATTTTGCAATACGGTGAGTAAACATTTGGACTTTGGACAAAGAAACAAGGTTTGCGTAAGATTTACGCAAACCTTATCAAAAAAGATATCTCCTCCGTCTCAACGAAAATCCTTCGCTGAGAAATAGCTGTGTCAAAGCATTATCGAGTAAAACTTAGGGTACTTTTACCTTAACTGCTAACTTATCTTTCCAGGGGGAGGAAGAATGATTAAGAATTGTTTTCAGTTGCTTCTGGGCAACATTTATATCTTTTTCTCCGGAAGGCACACGTTGTCCTGACAAGGGAATTGTCCAAGGTACATTCCCCATTTCTCCTTGTTCGGGTAAGACAGCAACGACCGAATAAGCATGACCAATATTGATAGGCTTATTCCCTTTTTGTCCAAAGTCCAATGATATAGCAACCGCCAAGGTGATTAGGACAAGGGGATGGCAGCCCCTTGTTAACTTGCCTTACCTGAGA
>JAAHHL010001124.1 GCA_010672185.1 Caldora sp. SIO3E6
ATGCTTTAGAAGCACCTCCTACTGATGCACAAGTGGGCATTGATGTGGGACTTGAGTATTTCTACTCTGATAGCAACGGTCATCATGAACCCAACCCTAGGTTTTTAAGGAAATCTGAGGACACAATTAAACGTTCTCAACGCAATATCTACAAAAAGAAGAAGGGTTCAACTGGTAGGAAAAAAGCTCGTGGTATTTATGCCCGTAAGCATTTGAAAGTAACAAGACAAAGGAATGAACATGCCAAGAGACTGGCACGTAACTTATGCCTAGCTAATGCTAAGGTCGTCTTGGAAGATTTGAATGTTAGCGGACTGGTGAGAAACCACAAGCTAGCCAAGAGTATTACTGATGCGTCTTGGTATAATTTCCGTAGGTGGCTCGAATACTTTGGTAGCAAGTTTGGACGTGAAATAATTACAGTAGCGCCACACTTCACCAGTCAGGAGTGTTCAAATTGTGGTGCAAGAGTTCAGAAATCTCTAAGTACTCGTACTCATTCTTGCCCACATTGCGGATACATTGAGCAACGCGATGTTAATGCAGCCAAAGTAATTTTAAGTCGTGCAACTACCGGAGGGCATTCGGGAAGTAACGCGCTTTGGAGATGTTTCCTCTACTTCGGTTGGTCGCAAGACCTGTCAAAGCAAGAAACGTCGCCGAAGCTAGAATCCCCCGGCTTCTAGCCGTGGGGAGTGTCAATCTACTTCAATATCATCTAAATCCACTCTATCTTTAACACCAACTGCATATTGTCTGGCACTGGTAGCAAAAGGGAAGGGAAAAGGCAAAGATGTATAATCAGGGAAATATGGCCAGCGATCGCGAAGATTATGAATCAAGCTTGCCAAATCAGTAGCGTGAATACCTGGATGATGAACAATCGCTATTTCCAAAGGACTTGGATTACCAGCCTGTTTTCCACCGTCATCTAATCGAGATTGAGATATTTTTAAGAGACCTTGTTCAGTGGTCAATCCTTTTCTCATACTTATGTAGAGTGAAGGTATATAGGATTCTCCTCGATCATCTTCTGTATGTTGGCAAATATCCTGCCATTGGAAAATACCACTGGTACGACTACCTGGGGAATCTTTTACCACACCAAATGGAACTTCACCGTCTTTAGCTGTTCTCATTCGAGCTATCCACAGACGTTCTTTTTCTGAATCGTCGAGGTTAAGTTCGTTGAATATTGTCTTAGCTTGGAAGTCAGGATTTCTCAACCAAGTTAGCATTCTTCTAGAGTTTTGAGCTTCTGCCATAAACAATACACGCGGAGGGTTGCCGCCTTCAATTGGTTTGCTCAAACAGTCCTGTAAACATTTAGTAACAAATTGATTAAGCAGGTTTTGTTCGCGTTTTTTATCGTTAAAAGATTGTTCTTGACCATTATCGACAGTAGATGATTCAAAACCAGAATTATAATCCCATTTTTCCTTGAGGAGATGTCCCAAACCAACTGCATAGGATACCCAACCTCGTTCAGAGAACCAAGAGGGGGTAGTCATTTCCACTAATCCCGTAATCGGATTAACTCGTAACATTAATGCTACAGTAGAAGGCTTGTTACTAGCGGTGGTTTTGCGAGTGCGGCGAATAACATAGAAGCAAGTGAGCCATAAGTTAGAGTCAATGTTATCTTTATCTGGCTCTGGATCTATCAGGGGAATAGGCAATATTCCTAACTGTCGCCAGAGATCTGATACAGCCATTTTGATACGTTGTTGTCCTCTAGCATCTTTCTTGTCGCCTGTGATGGGATTAATATGTTGATTGAGATATCCTGCCTGCATTGCAGCAATCCGCCATGCTAGTTTTGGATCTGATTCTGGGGGAACATATTTCGCTTTTGGCTTAATTTCTACTAAAGCACCGCTCAGTCCTTCTGGTTTAGGTAGAGCAGAATTAATGTCCTGAATCCGTTCCTGTAGCAAGTTAACGCGACGCTGTTGTCTGTTGTTCCCTGAAACTGAAGGATTATCCACATCCAGTTTTTCGGTGAGGTCTTCAACGTGCTGAGTTTTGATAGTAATAGCACCCAATTCACCTTGATAAGAGGTTGTTTCACCTGTTGCTCCATTAGGCGTTGTATAAGTTTGAGTTTCTCCTTCTGGAGACAAACCAAGAACCAGACAGATTTCAGCAATTAAAGCATCTCGACATTCAGGGGTAAACCACAAAATTAAAATAGTTTTGAGCTGATTTTCACTGGGGCGAAATACTGCAGTTGCAGCAATCTTGGGACGTAACATGGGAGTCCCCAAATCATTGGCTTTTTTAGGAGATTTATCGTCTTTCTTTTTGGGTGTAACTTTACCCCAAAAATTTACTACTACTTTGCCAACTTTGGCTGCTTCTCCCATACGCTGTAGGGGAAGACGTTCTAAAACTGCCCTATCTAAACTAGCTAAATCTAAGGGACTGACACCTGGAAAGCAGGGAAACTCACCAAGATGTTTGGAACTATATAGTATGCCAGCTTGAATAATTCTCTCTTGCGAATTAAAGCTTGACCAGTTGTAATTGGGTTGTTTATTTAGATCACTGGGTTCGGGTGGTGAATTATTGTCCATTTTTAAGAGATTAGCGACCGCTCGATGCCAGAATAATTCTTCGCCCCGCTTTTTAATCGCCAAACGCATAAAGCAAAAGGGCTGGCGCTCTCCATCTAACCATCTTCGATTGTCGCCAACATAGGCAGTAGCACCGCTATAAGGAATCTTATTTAATGGTTCGCTAAACCAACGACGAATCGATAGTTGTGGCACAATTACAGGTTGAGACTGCCAAGGGTAAGTTTGTAGTTTAAAACTAATGACAAAGGAGATAGAAGCATTCTTTACCTCTTTTTTGCCTTTAGTAATTGAGACAGGATATGGTGGCCAAGACAT
>JAAHHL010001125.1 GCA_010672185.1 Caldora sp. SIO3E6
TTGGCAGAGGAAAGCAAGCCGCTAATCTTTCAATTTTAACTTGTTTGTGTACTTGGAGCAACCAGACTAAGATTTCTAGTGTCAGTAGTTGAGATTTACTTAAGTATGGTTTTAGAAAAGTCTGATAAAATTCAGGCATCATTATTAATTGAGCGGTCTACTTTAACGGAGCAAGACCGCTCTTTTTTATCACATTTATAAGCTCCATTAGAGCAAAAATTTTCCTCAACCAATAAAAAGAGGGGGGAGTAGGGGCGCTTAGCGCCCCATTGGTGTCAACTTAAGCTAGGCATAGCTTAACGCTTAGCTTCCACACCCCAAACCCAGACTCCCTTTTAGCCTTGTTGTCACCCCCTGAACCGACTCAGTTTATCAGACTAGTTGTTATCACTGTACTGCACAGCTTTTATGGGAGGTAAAGGCAAAGTTTTACTATAAATAGGGGTAGGAAGGGGTTGCTGACAGCAACCCCTTCCTACCCCTATGACAATGATTATCATTCTTGTTAATTGTATATTTTATTTTTTGGAAGTCCCTAATTGGACTAATCATTTTGGGTTTGGCTGATGATAAAATTGTGGCAACTACAGATGTAAATCAAGGAGTCTGGCAATCACTAAAAAATGGAACAGTTTTTGCCTCGATTGGAATGTTAGGAATGGGAATAATTGCTGTCTTAACAAAACTACCTATCTTCAACACAGCAATGATTGGTCTTAATTTCGGTTTGGTCAGTGGATTTCCAGGCTGTATCCAACACTTCATAGTACGTCTCATTCTCTGGTACAACAACTACATCCCTTGGAACTATGCTCGTTTCCTTGACTACGCAACAGAACGCATCTTCCTGCAAAAAGTAGGAGGCGGCTACATCTTCATCCATCGAATGCTGATGGAACATTTTGCTCAGATGCAGCCTGAGAAGTGAATTATTCAAAGACAATTGCTTCTTTGTACCAAATCCGGTTATTGTAGGATAATTCAAAGACTCCTCGTTTGTTGCAAGCGATCGCGCGATCGCTACCCTATCAAAGTTGAATTGCAATGGCTACCCTATCAAATTGGTTGTAGCGAACTAAGGCGTGTCCTTAATTGGGAAAGCTAGGGAAAAATAACTTAACTGCTCCGGCAGCAAGAGCTAGGACAAATCCTACCACCACAGAACGATTGATAAACTCTTGGGTATCTAAACGCTTGCCAATTCCTTTAACCTCGGTTTCTAAAGCCTTGATATCTCCTTTGAGCTCAGTCTCCAGAGTTTTGATATCTCCTTTGAGTTCAGATTCTAGCCTGACTTGTCCAATTTTGATTTCGACTATCTCTTTTTGAAGGCTGTCAAACTTGTCATTGACATTTTCAAACTTATCATCAACATCTTTGCGGAAGCTTTCAAACTTGTCATCCATGCGATCTAGTTTCTGGATGACTTGTCCTAAAACTTCTTCTAGGGAATAGGTAATGGTTACAGGGTCTTGAGCCATTAATGGTCTATAGGCGCACACCTATTCTATTGTGATTTATAGTAGCAAAAAATAATCACAATTGCAACCAATAAATAATGAGTCCCATGGCAAGATGCTAGTGCCACGGGATAGCTCATACAGCGCTTTGCGCTCTAACAAAGTACAGTCAATAGACAAAAGTCCCCCTTTCTAAGGGGGATTTAGGGGGATTAAAGTGTACCGCATAGCAAAGCAAACTGCTATAAACATCTTGCACTCATTCGATAGTTGACTGTAGGGGTTAAGCATTGGCGCTAGTATATTGCCTATAAAATCAAGGTTTTTGTCCGCCAATGCTTAACCCTTCCGGGATTTATGCAAGAGGTCTAATCTTGTTGAATGGTGATACCAAATCTGGTATCGATATACCCGCTATACCCACATTGTAGAGACGTTTCATGAAACGTCCCTACAGGGATTTCAAGGTTTGCTCAAAACGGCTCTATTGTAACCAGATTTGGTATGATTGTCGCTTGGAGTTGATTGAGTGCGATCGCAAATCAACAACAACCCAGAACCCCAACTTTTTCAAAAAGTCGGGGTTCTTAAATGCTTTGGGTTCATGTTTGATAAGGTGCAAATTGATAAGGTGCAAATTGATAAGGGCGCACGTCGGATAGGGCGCACGTCGGATAGGGCGCACGTCGGATAGGGCGCACGTCGGTGCGCCCCTACGGAACCTAACCACTGAGAGCTTGGGCTCCACCGACAACTTCAAGAATTTCTTGGGTAATCGCTGCCTGCCGTGCTTTGTTGTAGGATAGGGTCAAAGTGCCAATCATTTCTGTGGCATTATCACTAGCATTGTTCATGGCAGTCATCCGTGCTGCTAGTTCACTGGATGCTGACTCTTGCAATGCCCGCAGTAACTGATTATTGAGATATAGTGGTAACAGTGCATTGAGAATTTGCACTGGGTCTTGTTCAAAAATCATATCCTGGGGGAATTTGCTCACTTGAGTTGAAACTGTTTCCCGCTCTACTTTGAACTCACCACCACGAGTCGTTAGCCTAAAGACTTCATCATCCTGGGATTCTAATCCTTGCTTCGTCAAGGGTAACAGGGTTTGTACCACGGGACGAGAACTAATTAAGGAGACGAATTTGGTGTAAATTAACTCAATCCGGTCTACAGATTCAGATAAGAACAGAGAGAGTAACTCATCTGCGATCATATTTGCTTCTGAGGATGTGGGAATCTGCTCTAAACCAGAGTATTTGGCATCAATCGGCTGGTTACGGCGCTCGAAGTACTGGATGGCTTTGCGTCCAACCAAGATATACTTATAGTCCCGTCCTTGAGCCTTGAGTTCCTTGGCACGGTTTTCCGCACGGCGGATGACGTTAGTATTATAAGCACCACAAAGGCCGCGATCGCCTGTAACTACT
>JAAHHL010001126.1 GCA_010672185.1 Caldora sp. SIO3E6
CGTCGATGCTTTACTACGAGAGGATTTGAGGGGTGTATTTTTTGCAAATTTTGGCAGGATGTGTTACTCTAAGTAGAGATGCGTCGATTAGGGTATTCCAAACGCGCTATTGGCAAGGGTTCTAGATCGGGTCTCTTTCCAAACCAACTTCTCCGAGAGGAGATGGAAACCCGATACCCCAGGGGGTATGGACAGTCTTCTCGATGCTTTCCAAACCAACTTCTCCGAGAGGAGATGGAAACTTACACACCTCTCCTTTTGGGGTTACAACCCAACTTTCCAAACCAACTTCTCCGAGAGGAGAAGTACAGGATGCGATCGCGAGAATAAACTCAATGTCCCAAAGCCAGCTAAACTCTTATGTTGGATACGGATATTGAGGGTTGCTTTGATAAGGAAGCCGGTGAGGATATCATAATCCATTGCCGATTAAAATAAACGGAGCCCAGTAAAAGGGATGATTGAGACGATTCACTACCTCAGGCTGGAGTTCATCATGAATCTGTAGTGCCACAATGGAGCCTCGTTGCTCTCCCACCGCAGTATAATCAACAGTAATTAGGGTTTGCTGAAATCCTTTGCTGTAAGCGATTAGCTACGAAGAGTTCCCTAGGCGATCGCACCTCAGGGGGTGACAAGCGACTTAAACAGTAGGCAGGGTGTGGGGTGTCGGGTGTCGGGTGTAGGGCAAAAGAGGCTCAACCGGACATTCGGTAGGGAGGGTTGAATCAGATAATGAACGATGGAATCAGCTAAACGTTGGTTGATGAGACTCTCAATAGCAGCGATGGGACTGTCATTTTCACCACACCCCACACCCCACACCCCACACCCAGTCTCGCTTTTATCCTTGTTGTCACCCCCTGAGCGATCGCACAATAAAGAGTCATTCTTAACAATCTACTCAAATACTCTATATAAAGCCTGTGTAACAGTCATTTTGCCTATAATAATTCCACAGACCCTACAGGCGCACACCTATTCCATTATGTAAAAAGATACCAACAAATGGAACAAAAGTCAAAGGAATAGATTGGAAAAATCGTAATGGGGTGTAGGTAATAAGGGCGCATTGAATGCGCCCCTACAGTGTGCGCCTGTAGGGTCTAAGTTGTAGATTTCCAAATTCTCAATTCTCAATTCTCAATTCTCAATTCGTTAAGTGTCGGAGGGCGAAGCATTTGGATTGTACAGTGAAGGGCTTCGTTGGTGAATTATTCCTCAAATGCTTGCGCCCCTACGGTTTCTATTGTATTCTCAATTCTCTTCCATTCTCAATTCATTTAAGCATTGCATCCCTACTGGGTTGGGAAAGGATATCTCAATTTACGATAAGAATTAGGGGTTATTAAGAAAGTCGAAGGTCGAATTGAGAATTGAAGAGAATTGGGAATACAATGGAAGCTGTAGGGGCGGATTGAATGCCATTGGTGTCAACTTAACGTGAAATCCTTGCCCCACCGGTCGTTTAAACGACCGGCTAATAGCTCAAGTCATCTAAAGATGACTCATACCAATCGGCTCAAACATCTTCAGTCCACTTAAAGTGGACTTGAGCTATTAGCAAGGAACTTAAGTTCCTTGTGAGGCATGAGTATTGCGTTAAGTTGATACCAATGATTCAATGCGCCCTTATCGAATAGAGCCCTTATTAACTACATCCTCATTACTATTTTTCCCATCAATTCCCTTGACTTTCGTGCCATTTTTTTGTATTGTTTTACATAATGGAACAGGTGTACGCCTGTAGGGTCTAAATTGTAGATTTCTCAATTCTTCTTTACTGTTTTAATCAGCTTGTTGATTGATTTGAGCTGAATTTGCGAGAAGTAAGCGATCGCAATAATAACGGCTACTGCTACACCTCCGTACATTAGCATTGGTTCTAGATTTTCAGTACTGTTCGGAGTTGGCGAGTCTGATGGGTTAGCAGCATTGGAAGCAATGAGAATGATTTGTTTTGGCGGTGTTTTTGGTTGTAGGGTGGTTAATTCGCGGTGAAGTTGGTTGTCTTGATTTGAGAATAGTGTGAACATAGTTATAGTTCTCCTTATTTGGGTGAGTGATTCCGCTTCCTGACTGGTAATCAGGAGTGAGCGGATTGAACTCTTTTAGACAAAAATTACTCGTCAATGCTGTTATGTTTTCCGGGTAGCCAGAGATTCTCAAGGTTGATGTGGATATAGAAAGCCCATAGCAGCTCTACTATTTCCTGAAGCATCCTGAATTGGATAAACCATAAGGGTTGTTGCTGGGATTTCATTCGCTGATGCAAGGCTTCTAGTTCAGCAATGCACTCTTCTGGGAAGAAAAGTTCACCTGTTAAGGTAAGGGATACTTGGTTTTGCTGTTTGAGTAGTAACAGCAGCAGTGTTATCAAGCTGAGTGCTGATAATCCTAAGATTAGCCAAGCCTGATTTAATTTTTGTATCCGCTCCCGTTCCAGTTTCTGCACCTGCACTAGTTCATGATCCTGCGTCAGCAACATTTCCTGATGGTACACCAGCAACATTTCCTGATTCTGCACTAGCTTCCGCACCAGCTTATACTCCAGCTCCGACTCCCGCTTCCGCACCAGCACCATTTCCTGCACCTGCGCCAGTTCCAGCTCTAGCTCCTGCACCAGTTCATGATCCTGCACCCACTCCTGCTTCGGCATCTGCTCCAGTTCCTGCACTAGTTCCTGCTCCAGCACCTGCGATCGCTCCTGA
Source organism: Caldora sp. SIO3E6 (assembly GCA_010672185.1). GTDB lineage: Bacteria > Cyanobacteriota > Cyanobacteriia > Cyanobacteriales > Coleofasciculaceae > Caldora. The sequence continues at coordinate 2,712 of JAAHHL010001126.1, forward strand.
GCTTCTCTATGCATCACCGTCTGAGTGCGCACTGCTTGCACCTGCGTAATTGAGAAGCCTAGAACTGCAAGTATTCCCAAATAGGTGAGCGATCGCATTAACCAAGTTCGCTTCAGTTTACGCTTAGTGTCTCTATCTATCATTTCAAACTCCTCCTAACACTTGCCCTGAGCGCTGAG
>JAAHHL010001127.1 GCA_010672185.1 Caldora sp. SIO3E6
TCCCTTGTCTCCCTTGTCTCCCTTGTCTCCCTTGTCTCCCTTGTCTCCCTTGTCTCCCTTGTCTCCCTTGTCTCCCTTGTCTCCCTTGTCTCCCTTGTCTCCCCACACCCCACAACCCACACCCCACATTAGCTTATGTAACAAAGCTGAACGCTCAAAGAGGATTGTGGCAAAATTGAGGGGTGAATCTGGTCAAAGTCTGTGTTCTTAAAAATTTGATGAGTAAGTTTGTCTTCGTAACAGGTGGTGTCGTTTCCAGTATTGGCAAGGGGATTGTCGCTGCCAGCTTAGGCCGTCTGCTAAAGTCACGGAACTATTCCGTATCGATTCTCAAGCTAGATCCATATATTAACGTTGATCCTGGCACAATGAGCCCATTTCAACATGGGGAAGTTTTTGTGACAGCAGATGGTGCGGAGACGGATTTGGATTTGGGGCATTATGAGCGCTTTACGGATACTTCCATGTCTCGCTTGAACAGTGTTACCACTGGCTCAATTTACCAGGCAGTAATTAACAAAGAAAGGCGCGGGGAGTATATGGGGGGTACAGTGCAAGTAATTCCCCATATCACTAATGAAATTAAAGAGCGCATCCACCGGGTGGCTCTCAACACTAATCCTGATGTAGTGATTACCGAAATTGGTGGTACGGTGGGGGATATTGAATCTCTGCCGTTTTTAGAGGCAATTCGTCAGTTCCGTAAGGATGTCGGGCGCAATAATGTGCTGTATCTGCATGTGACTCTCTTGCCTTGGATTCCCGTTGCGGGAGAGATGAAGACTAAGCCAACTCAGCATTCAGTGAAGGAACTGCGCTCCATTGGTATTCAACCAGATATTTTGGTGTGTCGGTGCGATCGCCCTTTACATCCTGGGATCAAAAATAAACTCTCGGAATTCTGTGATGTACCAGTGGAGTCTGTGATTACTTCTATTGATGCGGACAGTATCTACGAAGTACCCCTTATTCTAGAGCAAGAAGGACTAGCTCAACAAACTTTGGAACTCTTGCAGCTACCACAACAGGAACCAGAGCTAAACCAGTGGCAGACTTTAGTCAAGCGTTTAAAAAGTCCCACTAGTCAAATTGAGATTGCCCTCGTCGGTAAGTATACCAGGTTAAGCGATGCCTACATTTCCGTCGTAGAAGCCCTGAAACACGCGGCAATTGCCATGGAGAGTGAGCTCAAGCTTCGTTGGGTGAGCTCTGAAGATATTGAATCTTACGGTGCTGAGGACTTTCTGAGCAATGTGAGTGGTATCTTAGTACCCGGAGGCTTTGGTGTTCGGGGTGTTGATGGCAAAATTGCGGCTATTGAATACGCTCGTACCCAACAAATTCCTTTTCTCGGTTTATGTTTGGGAATGCAGTGTTCTGTCATCGAATGGGCAAGGAACATTGCTGGGTTGGATCATGCTCATAGTGTGGAGTTTGCTGCGGATGTGGCACATCCCGTCATTAATTTGTTACCAGAGCAACAGGATGTAGTGGATTTAGGTGGCACGATGCGGTTAGGTTTGTATCCTTGCCGGATATTACCAAATACTTTAGCAGCTTCCCTCTATCAAAAGGAAGTAATTTACGAACGCCATCGGCATCGGTACGAATTTAACAATGCTTATCGCAACCTATTTTTAGAGACAGGCTACATGATCAGTGGCACATCTCCTGATAATCGCTTAGTGGAAATGATTGAACTACCAGCTCATCCCTTCTTCTTAGCGACTCAATTCCACCCAGAGTTTGCTTCTAGACCTAGTAGTCCCCATCCCTTATTTAAGGGGTTTGTGCAGGCTGCCATAGGAAATACTGCTCACAATCATGTTTGTGCAGGAGAAACCGCGACTTCTGACGAAGACTCCTATCTGTCTAAACCTGTTGAAAATGCTACTGCCATGTTAAGCTAACTTCCAACAAGAGTAATATTATGTCTACTTGAATATCCATAATTAGGATTGACCCAAAGACACACCAAACACACCATAAATTTTTTTATTATGGTTAATTAGACAGGCTTGAGAGCAAATCCAAGTCTAAGCTCCTACTTCCAATTTGGACATTTGACTATATCTGCTAGTTTTACTTCCTCTGTTCGGGTGAACGAAATTTTGGTTGGGATTTCTCTTCTCCGCGTCTCCGCGTCCCCGCGTCCCCGCGTCTGCTTATTGACTGTTCCCCCAACCCTTTTTTCGCTCACCTCCTCTGTTCCCTTAGTCCCCTACCCCCCTGCCTTCACTAAAATGGGATACTTTTTGATTAGGAAATCCCTAAATGAGGAGGTTTCGTGGCGTACTGGATAAAAATTACTTACGAACGTAATAGATATGTAATTGATCTTGACCAGATCAGTGCTTTTGCTTGCGCTCCGAATGGTAAGATAACTTTTTGGTTGCCTAATAGTGCCATCCCAATTGTGATCAATCGACAGAGTAACTATAAGGATTATCAACAAGTTTTTAACTATATCCAAAAGATAGCAACTCACTCACTGTTGGGGTCTTGGCTCAAAATCATTTATGAGCGTAATGAATATCTGATCGACCTCAATCGTATCAGTAGTTTTTGTCACTATCCTAGCGGCAAGTTAGTGTTTTGGTTACCTGATAGTTCTATTCCGATCATTGTGAATAGTTACAATAACTTAGATGTTTATCAAAAAATTCTAGACTATATCCAACGAAGAACTGGGCATATATTATCTTAGTTTATTTTTGGTCATCATTGAGGCGCGATCGCTTCTTGTAGTGGCGTGGTACCAACTAAAAATGAGCGATTGCGTAACCCAACACCGGAGGGTGCTGCGTTTTATTCCTAAAATATCTTAGTTTTCACAAGACCAGCTCCCCAAGCTTACCCAGGGATTTCCCACTCCTAGTCCAATTAG
>JAAHHL010001128.1 GCA_010672185.1 Caldora sp. SIO3E6
TAGGGTCTGCTGAATAAGTCATTAGCTATCAGTTTTTAGCTTTCAGCCGTCAGCTTTCAGCTTTCAGCTTGAAGATTACCCAGGGATTTTCCACAACAATGCCAGCTTTTTGAGCCCATTTGATACATTTCCTTGTACAAGACTTGGCTTATTAAGACCTGAAAGCCTTGTCTGGTAAAGCTTGCGTACTAATTCAGCAAGCCCTAATTAATCAATTCGGTGTAAAGACTCTCGGTTTTAACCTTCTTGTAATTATTCATTGTTCATTATCCATTATTAATTATCAACTACTGCATAGGAATTTCAATAACAAACTCCGTTCCTTGTCCTGGGGAAGACTTACAAGTTAACCAACCACCGTGTTTTTCTACGATGATTTGATAAGAGATAGATAAACCTAACCCCGTACCTTTACCTACTGCCTTTGTAGTGAAGAAACTGTCAAATATATTTTCTTGCACCTGAGCCGATATTCCAGGTCCGTTATCCGCAATGCGAATAGTCACAGTATCCTTGTGCCAATTAACTTCGCTGTGAATGTTAATCAAATTCGCATGATGCTTCACCTGATCCCCAGAAAAATCCTGATTAGACTCATCGAAAGCATCAATTGCATTAGCAATCAGATTCATAAACACCTGGTTAAGTTGTCCTGGGTAGCACTTCACCTCTGGCAACTTACCATATTCTTTGAGCACTTCAATAGAAGCATGTTTCTCGTTAGCACTGAGTCGATGTTTTAAAATCAGCAGAGTGCTATCAATGCCATCATGGAGATTGAATAGTACTTTGGCTTGGGTATCGGAACGGGAGAAAGTTCTTAATGATTTACTAAGTTGGCAAATGCGCTCAACTCCCCTTTCCATTGATGAGAGCATTTTGGGCAACTCTTGTAACAGGTACTCTAAATCAATTTCTTCTATTAACTGCTCAATATCTGACCCTGGGTGAGGAAATTGCTGCTGATAGAGATTTAAAATATTGAGTAATTCTTGGATATATTCTTCAGTAAAGATAAGATTGCCCTGAATGAAGCCAACTGGGTTGTTGATTTCGTGAGCTACCCCAGCTACAAGTTGCCCAAGAGTAGCTAGTTTTTCCTTCTGCACTAGCTGAATTTGAGCTTGTTGCAGATTGTGACAAGCTTGTTTTAGTTCAGCGGTACGTTCCTTCACTCGTTTTTCCAGTTCCTGGTTAAGTCTCCGGATAGTTAGTTGATTCTCAACCCTAACCAAAACCTCTTCCATTTGAAATGGTTTGGTGATATAGTCTGCAGCACCAACACTAAAAGCTCTAACTTTGTCTAGTGCTTCATGGAGAGCGCTAATAAAAATCACCGGAATCTCGCAGGTTTGTTTCCCAGTTTTTAACTTTTGGCAAACTTCATAGCCACTCATATCCGGCATCTTGATATCTAGTAAAACCAGATCCGGAGGAGCAACCTGTGCTCCCATCAATGCTAACGAGCCGCTAATGGCACTACGAACTTTGTACCCTCGCTCAGTCAAGGTAGCAACTAGCAAACGAAGGTTTTCTACAGTATCATCAACGATTAAAATATCCCCTTGAGTGGTATTGTTTTGATTGCTGTTCATATATCTAAGAGTCAATTCAATCATCCAAACACTCAGTAGCTTCATCAATACGGGAGCTTGAGTATTAGGAAAAAACGGAGGAGTAAATTTCTTTTTGTAGTAGATAAAACTAAGTTATTCAAAATTATATTACTAGAATACTCTAATGGAAGCACCGGCTACCACCTGTTACTTACCATTAAGACATAGGTAAAATTACTTCTCTCCCTCATTATACTTACGCTTAAAGGACTAGAAGCTAGAAGCAGAAAGCTAGTATGAGCAATGGTCTTCGCTTTGGTTTCAGGTATAATAAATTACCTGCTTGTTATTTATCTGAAAAAACCGATAGTAAAAGCTGAGATAACTGAGTCTGACTTGTGGTAATTCGGTAGATTTATGTTTAAAATGATGACAGTCATTCACAAACGCGATCGCTGACAACAAATGTAAAGAATTATTGCTTCTTTACAAATAGACATATTATTTATTAATTCTTTATTAAAAAAAGTTTGAGAATTGATTGAAGGTTGATAAATTATGGCATTTAGTGATTTTAAGAATATCGCTGATGTACAGAAAAAATATCAAATTAAGTACCAAGAGGAGAATTTCATATTTCCTCAAAAGACTGAACCACCTGATAATTTTTTGCAAGAGTTAGATTTTTATCAAAAAAATATAGATGTCTTTAGTTCAGAGGCTTCAAGGAGCGAAGTCATAATTTCACCATTATTACGGGAAATTTATAAGAGACACTATCACAATTATGCTTTTTGGATTCAGAAAAGTATTTCCTGGGACGATGTCTTATCAGGAACTCCTGATTATATTTTTTCTACAAAATCTGAACTAGGAAAAACTGTTTTTGAAAAACCAATTGTTATTGTTGTTGAGGCCAAGAAAAATGATTTTGAACAAGGTTGGGGACAATGCCTTGCAGAATTAGTGGCTTCTCAGAAAATCAATGATGATGTTCAACGTCCGGTTTATGGGATAGTTACTGATGGCAATTTATGGCAATTTGGCCGATTAGAGACGAATATTTTTACCCGAAATATCGAGAATTTTACGATTGACAAGTTATCCCGATTATATGGAGCTTTAGACTATCTGGTTCAGTAATAAGCTAAAAGGCAACAGGCATTGGTGACAAGTTAAGGTAAAGATGTCGTTGTCAAGGGAGCGGAGGAGCGGAGGAGCGGAGGAGCAGAGGAGCGGAGGAAGAAGAATACAATTTTCCTTAACCCTTGGAGTATTTCCATATGTAGGTTTTTTTTAGAACCACTACGCTATATATGGGAGTTGA
>JAAHHL010001129.1 GCA_010672185.1 Caldora sp. SIO3E6
GAAAAGATAGCCCAGGGGGTGGGGGGGAAGGGAGCAGGGGAGCAGGGGGGATGGGGAGATGGGGAGATGGGGAGATGGGGAGACAAGGGAGACAACGGAGACAACGGAGACAACGGAAACAACGGAGATATTTACAATCCCCAATTCCCCATTCCCCATTCCCCATTCCCCATTCCCAAACAACAAACAACCAACAACAAACAACCAACAACAAACAACCAACAACCAACAACCAACAACCAACAACAAATAACAATTCAAGCCGAACAAAGTAGTAGGGAAGTAGAATCAGCTTTGGTGGCTTCTACTAGTACTAATTTAGTAGTAGTAATGCCTTTTTTGTTAATTGGTGGCTTGTTCTCTTTATTGTTCAAGGAATTAATTCTCACCATCAGTTTTGCTGTGGCTGCTTCCCTAGTAGTAGCTTTAACTGTAGTGCCAATGTTAGCTTCACGGTTGCTAGGATTAACTTGGTCTAGTAACCTGCATAAATTTTGGTTATTGCGGCAGTTTAATCGTAGCTTTGAAGCGGCTACTAACAGTTATCGGTGGTTCCTTGGTTGGTTACTACGTTATCGGTTTATTGTTATTGTTGCCGCTATGCTGATTCTTGGTGGTGGTAGCTGGTTTTTAGGGGGTCAAATTCCTCAGGAGATTCTGCCACGGATTAATACCGGACAAGCAGGATTATTTGCCAAATTCCCTCCCGGAACTACCTTGGAAACTAACCGGCAAGTCATGACCATTGTTGATGAGATTATCCAGGAGCAGCCGGAGAATGAGTATGTCTTTACGACTTCCGGGGGTTTTTTGTTTGGCAGCAGCACTATTGAAAATACTTTACGGGCTTCTAGTCAGATTACCCTCAAGCCTGGTAGCGATGTCGAGGCTTTCGTTGAGCGACTGGCTCAGGAGTTCAGACAGCTAAATTTAGTCGGCATTCGTCTATGGCCTGGTCCTGGTAGAGTCAGGGGTATTACCCTGAACAATTCTCCCTTAAGGGAAGCAGACTTTGATGTTACCCTACAGGGAGTGGATGCTCGGAAACTAGACACAGCGGGACGTCAAGTGCTACAAGCCTTTGATGAGCGGGTTGAGTTAGCACGTTTTCGTCCTTTTGCGGACAAGAAGCAGCCAGAACTAAAGATTAGACCAGATTGGCAACGGGTGGCTCAGCTGGATCTAACTACCGAGGAAATGGGAAATGCGATTCGGACAGCAATTCAAGGTTCAGTGCCAACTCGATTACAACGAGGCGATCGCTTAGTGGATGTACGAGTAAAGTTAGCTCAGACAACTGTCCAGCGTCCATCCCAGCTACAGCAGTTACCCCTATTAGTGAATAATAACAGCCAAATTCGCTTAGGGGATGTCGCCACCCTTAATCAAGGTAAAGCACCCGGGGAAATTCAGCGGATTAACCAGCGGCAGGTTTTCCTGATTGCAGGCAATCTAACAGAAGGAGCTACTTTAAGTGAGGCAACGGAGCAAGTCAATACTGTGCTGGCGGATTTGGACTTGCCTGATGGTATTAGCCTCTTACCTAGTTCCACTGCTCAATCGAATCAACAATTGCAAAACTCCCTGAAAATTTTGGGCGGCTTAGCAGCATTTTTGGTCTTTGTGGTGATGGCGGTACAGTATAACTCTTTAATTGACCCTCTAGTAATTATGTTAACCGTACCCCTAGCTCTAGCTGGAGGAATTTTGGGACTTTATTTTACCCAAACTGCGATCGGAGCAACGGTGTTAGTAGGTGCAGTATTACTCGTGGGGATTGTCGTCAACAATGCCATTATTATGGTGGAGTTGGCCAATCAGATTTATTACGGGGAAGGAGTTGACCGTAAGACAGCGATTTTAACCGCTGCTCCCCAACGCCTGCGACCAATCCTGATGACAACAATTACCACTGTTTTAGGACTGTTTCCTCTAGCTTTAGGTATTGGAGAAGGTTCAGAATTTTTGCAACCATTGGGTATCGTTGTATTTTCGGGTTTATCCCTAGCAACCTTGTTGACCCTATTTATTATTCCCTGTTTCTATCTTCTGTTACACGACTTGGTCGAAGGGAAGAAGCCTCCTCGTAAACGGCAAGTTAAACAAAAAGCAAAACTCTTAGAAAAAGTTTAATGTTGACATACTACTCTATTCAGGGAAATATTTTGCTATCCTCAACAAGGTTGTTATCCCCATCTAACTAATGCTCAAAGCAGTGTTGTTTGACATTGATGGTACCTTAGCGAACACAGAACCGATTCACTTTCAACTTTGGCAACAACTGCTCCAGGATTACGGTCTTCCAATTGATCACCCGTTTTACCAAAAACACATCAGTGGTCGAACCAATGCTACCATTGCTCAAGATCTACTGCCACAACTGTCTCCAGCAGAAGGCGATCGCTTAGGTATTGCCAAAGAAGCAGAATTTCGGGAACTCGCTCAGCACCAACTGCAACCAATGCCGGGATTGCTCAGGTTGATTGAGTGGATTAAGCTACAGGATTTGAAATTAGCAGTGGTGAGTAATGCCCCTCGTTTAAATGCAGAATTTATCCTGCAAACGATAAAATTAGAGCAAACCTTTGAAGTCGTTATTTTAGCAGACGATTTGCCTGTAGGAAAACCTGACCCCCTGCCCTACCAAGAAGCTTTACGTCGTTTGGATTTAACACCAGAAATGGCAGTTGTTTTTGAAGACTCTCCCTCCGGCCTTCGCTCAGCCGTTGCTGCTGGGATTACAACGATTGGTGTAGCTTCGACTCATGCTCATTCTAACCTTTATGATTTGGGAGCAACGTTGGTGATTGATGATTTTACCGACGAAAGGTTATTACAAATGGGACTGCTTACTTAGGGTTGGCTGAATAAGTA
>JAAHHL010000113.1 GCA_010672185.1 Caldora sp. SIO3E6
ACCACCGAGGAGAATATCATTGCCACCTTCACCATATAATGTATTATCAGCGCTATCGCCGATCAGGGTATCATCAAAAACAGTACCAACTAACCGCTCAATATCAATTAAGGTTTCAACAACTTCTACCCCAGCATCATTAATATAAGTAGCACGACCTTGACTCAAGTCCGCAGTGATAGCAAAGTTTTCTCGAAATTCAACAATATCATTGCCTTCACCACCATCGAAGTAATCTGCACCACTACCACCAAGAAGACGATCATTGTTGGCACCACCAATTAGGGTATCATTACCGCCAACACCAATCAGAGTGTTACTTTCTGCATCGCCGATCAGGGTATCATCAAAAACAGTGCCAACTAAGCGCTCAATATTAATTAAGGTTTCAACAACTTCTACTCCAGCATCATTAATATAAGTGGCACGATTTTGACTTAAGTTAGCTGTAATAGCAAATTCCTCAGTCCTGAAGTCAACGGTATCGCGTCCTTCACCACCATCGAAGTAATCTACACCAATACCGCCAATGAGATTATCATTACCAGCACCGCCAAGGAGGATATCACTACCAGCACCCCCAAAGAGACGATCATCTCCTTCACCGCCATCAAGGTTATCACTGCCATCATCTCCGTAGAGGCTGTCTTCTCCTAGACCTCCGAGCAGAAAATCATGTCCTTCACCTCCATAAAGGGTATCATCTCCCCCATTGCCAAACAGAAAATCGTGTCCTTCATTTCCCAGGAGTATATCGTTACCTCCGAAACCAACAATCTTATCAATACCTGGAGTCCCTTCCAGGATGTCATCCCCAGCAGTACCATTAATAATGGTGGGCAAGTTGCGATTCATAATAATTCACCTAATCGTCTACAACTGTCGAATTTTGCTAGAGGCTTTTAACCTCCACATCAGTTAAATAGGGATGCAAAAATCGAGTTATGCAGTTAGGGAAGGAAATCGGGTAAATTTCTTAATATATCTCAACAACAACCTAGTAGGAGCAACATTGTGGAACAGGCATCTTGCCTGTCATAGTTGTAGGAGCGATCGCGAACACTCCAGATGTCCGACTTCTTCTGTGAAATCGGATATCTCCCTCAAGCATTGAAGGGTAAATCTTAGCTTGTTTCTATTCTTGATCAATTTCAGAAGATTATGACCCGAACGATACTTTTATATATAAGCGCACACCTTTCCCATTATAATAAAATACTGTAGCAAAAAATAAATGGCAAATGCAACCAACTTAAGGATTCGTCTTTAGTTTGCTCTTATATAGCTTTTATCCAATTGAGGTAACAAAATGACTGCCAAAGCTCCTCGATACATCCTAGCTCTCGATCTTGGTACAACCGGCAACCGCGCCATTGTGTTCGATGCTCAAGGAGCGATTGTTAGTCAAGCCTATAAAGAACTGACACAGTATTATCCCCAACCTGGTTGGTTAGAGCACAACCCGGAAGAGATTTGGCAAGATACTTATACTTGTATGCAGCAAGCCCTGCAAAATCAAGGTATTGCTGCCTCTGAAATTGCCGCAATTGGCCTGACGGTACAACGAGAAACCTGCTTACTGTGGGATAAAACCACCGGTAAGCCTCTCCACCAGGCCATTGTCTGGCAAGATCGTCGTACAGCGCCCCTGTGTCACCAGTTAACTAAGCAGGGGCAAGCTCAGAATATTCAAGAACGTACAGGATTAGTGGTGGATGCTTATTTCTCTGCCACGAAACTGGCTTGGTTATTGGATTGGTTAAAAAAAGATCGCTCTGATCTAAATCTTGACAATATAATTGCCGGTACGGTGGATACTTGGGTACTCTGGCAGTTAACAGGGGGGCAAGTTCATCAAACAGATCACAGTAATGCTAGCCGCACCATGTTGATGAATTTGGCTAAGGGAAACTGGGATGAGACTCTGTTGGATTTATTTGGTATTCCTGCCCAAATGATGCCCCAGATTCAGCCAAGTATGGGGAGTTTCGGCAAAACAACTCCCCAGCTGTTAGGAGTAGAAATTCCCATCACTGCCATTTTTGGAGATCAACAAGCCGCCTTGTTTGCCCACGGATGCGATCGCCCTGGTATGCTGAAATGTACCTACGGTACTGGCTGCTTTTTAGTCGCTCAGACAGGAACCCAACTAAAGCGATCGCACAACCAACTTTTGTCAACAGTGGCCTGGACTACTAAAACCCAGAAAAATTATGCCCTAGAAGGAGCAATGTTCACCACCGGAGCCTGTATTCAGTGGCTACGGGATGGCATCAAACTCATTAGCTCAGCAGCAGAGACTCAATCCCTAGCTTATCAAGTACAAGATACTAACGGTGTCTACTTCGTTCCAGCTCTCAGTGGTCTTGGAGCTCCCCATTGGGATATGAGTGCCCGTGGTGCTTTCCTCGGCATTACTGGAGGTGTTCAGCGGGAGCATCTAGTAAGAGCAGTATTGGAGTCCATAGCCTATCAAGTGAAAGAAGTAGTGGAAGCAATAAATAAGGACAGTGATACTGCCATCTCTGTTCTGAAAGTAGATGGGGGACTCTCTCAAAACGATTTCTTGATGCAATTCCAAGCAGATGCCCTAGGCATTCGGGTGGAACGTCCTGTTATCCTAGACGCCACCGCTCAAGGAGCAGCCTTTGGTGCTGGTTTAGCTGTAGGTTTCTGGGAAGATTACCCTCAGCTGGTGGCAAAGCGCCAAATTGGTAAGACTTTCGAGCCAGGGGAAGGAGCAGCCAAGGCACAAGAAAATTTTGCTATCTGGCAGAAAGCTGTTGAGCGGGCTAAAAATTGGGAATAGGGAATGGGGAATGGATAATGGATAATGGATAATGGATAATTTGGAAGTGATTCTGACCTTTGTAGCAGATGGCAGATGGCAGATGGCAGTTGAAAGCTGATAGCTGATAGCTGATAGCTGATAGCTGATAGCTGATAACTTTTCTAAGAATTGTTAATCTTCTCTTGTGCTCTGGGGAAAGAATGGTAAATTAAGAATTGAAGCTAACAAGCTTCTCTGACAGATGCCACAGCGCAGTCCAAATATGAAATTAAGAGGTAATCAACGCTGTTTAATCTAACGTCTGTCTCATCAAACGAACACCAGCAGCAGTCAGCTAGAAAACTAGTGTTTCCTAAGTATAGTGAATAGGGAGCAATGGAACTGAAATTATTCATTCAGTGCATCTCCAAGTATTATTTTCTTAGGTAGGAAACTCTTTAGTAAGTCTTGGTTGACTGTTGCTATTGTGATCAGGTTTTAACAATTAACAATTAGCAATTAACAATTAGCAATTAGCAATTAGCAATTAGCAATTAACAATTAACAATTAACAATTAACAATTAGCAATTAACAATTAGCAATTAGCAATTAACAATTAGCAATTAGCAATTAACAATTAGCAATTAGCAATTAGCAATTATCCTTTTCTACGTAAAACATCAATTCCTTCCCATTTTAAAGGTAATCCAGTTTGTTGTGATACTTCACAGCGCTCAAGATAAAGACGAGCAGCTGAATCTTGGCTATTGATTTGCAAAACCCGCTCGAAGCGCTGCTGTGCTTCGGTGAAATGTTGCTGGTAATAGAGCCAAATGCCGTGTTCAAAGTCAGTGTGGGTTTGGTTTTTCAGTTTTTGGAGGGATGCAGAGTCACCGTCGTAAATTTCAAATACAGCCACTTGGTCTTGTTTTCCTTTAACTCTGACTCTGTCGAGAAATCGGCAAGTATACTTTTGAGGATCTTCTAACTGAGACAAGGTTTTAACAGTAGTGACGATACCTGCACCGTAGAGTTTAGTTAAAGCTTCCAGGCGAGATGCTAGATTCACCGCATCGGTAATGACTGTGCTTTCAAGTCGCTCTTCCTCTCCAATAATACCCAGCATCATACTGCCGCTATGGACTCCGATACCAATAGCGATGGGTTGGTAGCCACTGTTTTGGCGGTACTGATTATAGATTACTACTTGCTTTTGCATCTCAATTGCTGCTTGGATCGCATCATCAGCAGTTTCGGGAAACAAAGCCATTACTGCATCACCAATATATTTATCGATAAAGCCATTGTGTTGACGAATAATTGGACTAACTTGGCGTAGATAGGAGTTGAGAAAATCAAAGTTTTCCTGGAGAGATAGGGTTTCTGAGAGGCTAGTAAATGAGCGAATATCAGCAAATAAAATAGTCATTGTTGCCTGCACCGAGTCTCCTAGCTGGACATCGTTGATACTTTCTTTGTGCAGAAAATTCACAAGTTGATGGGGTACAAACCGTGCTGCTGCTGCGGCAACTTGTGCTAGTTCTCTTCGGCTATCTTCCAATCTAGTGAGGGTGCGAAATGTTCTTAAGGCACTTACTATAGTGGTAAAGAGTTTGCGATTAGTTAGTTCGGCTTTAGTTTGATAATCATTAATATCATAGTTAATAATCACTACATCTTCTGGAGTTTTTCCTGGCTGACCAGTACACAAAATAATCCGTACTAAAAAATTGCCTAGTATATTGCGAATATATTTTACTACCTCCAAACCTGCCTCGTCACTTTCCATGACTACGTCTAGTAAAATCAGGGCAGTATCTGGGTTCTGTTTGATTAACTTTTTTGCCTCTTTTCCTGAATAAGCACTCAAAAAAGTTAAAGGTTTGCCGCCAAAGGTGAAGTCATTCAGGGCTAGTTTGGTAATATTGTGAATTTCAACTTCATCATCAACGATCAGGATTTTCCAACTATCTACTTTGGTAGGAGGTGAATTTTCTTGATAGGTGACAACTAATTGACTATCTTCTTCCTTAGCAATGAGTTCATTATCGTCATCTTGAACAATTGAGGGTTTTTTATTTTCCTGTGACATTACACCTACCACCTACCACCTGATTGAGCTGTTCATTAATTAATAATGGATAATTGCAAGTTGGTTTTAACCTTGCTAGATTGAATATAAGGAATGCCTTGGCCATCATCGGCATATTCAATCAGCACCTGCTTATCTTCTTGTTTCAAGTCAAATACCAGTACTCCGGAATCTTCCGGCAAGTAGGCATGGTTAAGGGAGTTCATTACTACATTGGTGATGATTTGAGATAATGCACCGGGATAAGTATCGAGGGTGAGACTTTCATCTCCCCGAATTTTTACCTGATGTTGAGTGGTTTTCAGCTTTTATTCTTCCTGTCTTCAATTATATCTTGGTGTTGGTATGTCTGGTGCTTGGCTCTAGCTACAGGATTATACCAAATCCACCATTCTAACCCCGTTATCCTCTCCCTCAGCTCTCCCAGCTCCCCCAGCTCGAGCAATATGAGGGGCGGATTAAAAGCATATCGTTACAATATACTAGATGCGAAACTTAGTTTTGGCATTTACTAAAGAAGCCTATTTCCAAGGTTGCACTTTTTGATAAACTTGCTGAACAACTTGGGGTGCCATACCTGTATCACAAATCACCTCAACCGACTTTGACTCAGTTGGGAGAAAACTTAGCCTTAGCAGACTTGAGCAATAACCTTCGACTTAACTTGATTATTAAGCTGACTCAACCACTGATAAATGAATAGCCATCTCCCATCGCTTTCTGTTGCGGACATCTTATTGGTTGATGATCAACCAGAAAACCTGCGCCTGTTGACTACGATGTTGAGTGAGCGGGGGTATAAAGTCAGAAAGGCAATTAACGGAACTCTTGCCTTAAATGCTGTAGACCTGAACAAGCCCGACTTAATTGTACTCGATATCAAGATGCCAGAGCTGGATGGCTACGAAGTCTGCCAGCGGTTGAAGGCTAGGGAACAGACAGCGGATATCCCCGTAATTTTTATGAGTGCCTTAGAGGAAGTATGGGATAAGGTCAAAGCTTTTGAAATTGGGGGGGTGGACTATATCAGTAAACCCTTTCAAGTTCAAGAAGTTTTCGCTAGGATCGAAAATCAGCTGACTATTCACCGGCAACAAAAACAACTAGAACAACAGCAAAAGCAACTAGCCTCTCAAAACTCCCAACTGCAACTACTGCTGACAACCACTAAAGCAATTCACGAAGCTGCTGACTTTCACTCCGCCCTAGAGGCTACCCTCTGCCAAGTTTGTGAGAAAATTGATTGGGATTTTGGTGAAGTCTGGATTCCTAATGAAGAAACTACAGTACTTGAATATGCCTCAGGTTGGTATGCTAGGGACAAAAGTTTTGAGCAATTCAGACGCAAAAGTGAACTATTAAAATTTTCGACCAATAAGGGAATCCTTAGGCAAATCTGGTTATCAAAGCAACCTTATTGGTTCCCAGATGTTTCGGTGGAGTCGTGCCAAGTTTTTCTCCGTTCCCAGTTTGCTAGGGAGGTAGGGTTAAAAGCCTGTTTCGGAGTTCCGATTATCTTCAATGAGCGGGTACTGGCAATCTTGGTTTTCTTTAAACGAGAAGCTAGCCCACCAAAAGGGCGCTTAGTGGAGTTAGTCAGTGCTCTTGCCAGCCAGTTAAGTTCCCTTATTGGGCGCAAGCGCTCTGAGTCAGCACTGCGTGAGAGTCAACAACAGCTAGCGGCAATGGCTGCCAATATTCCTGGTAACGTTTATCGGGGGGTGGTTCATCCAGATGGCAAGATTTCCTTCCTTTATATCAGTGAAGGAGGGCGTGAACTTAGTGGCTTAGCTCCTCAGGAAATAATTGCTGAGCCAGAGCGCTACCTCAAAACAATTCATCCTGAAGACAGAGCTGATTTTGAAGAAACCTTAAGAACTTCAGTCACAACCCTCAAGCCTAGTAATCATGAATACCGGATTGTTGCTACTTCCGGTGAAGTAAAATGGGTTCGAGATAGCATCCGTTATTCCCGCTTGGATAATGGTGATGTGATTGTGGATGGAGTAGCCCTTGACATTAGCGATCGCAGAAAATCAGAAGAGCGTTTGCGACTGTTAGACCGAGCGATCGCAGCTTCTAGCAATGGAATTATTATTACTGACCCCCTCCAACCTGATAATCCAATTGTTTACGTCAATCCAGGGTTTGAGCAGATAACAGGTTACTCCATCAAGGAAGTTATGGGCCAAAACTGTCGCTTCCTGCAAGGAAATGAGACAACTCAACCGGCTCTGGAGAAATTTCGTACAACGCTTAAGGCACAACGAGAATGCCATGTCACTTTACGGAACTACCGCAAAGACGGTACTCTGTTTTGGAATGAGTTGTCCATTTCCCCAGTACTAAACACATCCGGGCAGTTGACTCACTATATTGGTGTTCAAACTGATATTACCGAACTTCAGCAAGCAAAAGCCGCTTTGCTAGAAAGTGAAGCACGCTACCGAGCCGCAGCAGAGGGTAGTTTAGATGCCTTTTTTATCCTCCAGAGTTTGCGAGATGCCACGGGAAACATCATCGATTTCACCTTCATTGATATCAACTCTCGCGGAGAGCAAATGATTTCCCTCTCCAAAGAAGAAATAATTGGTAAAAAACTCTGTGAACTTCTCCCCATCCATCACACAGGCGGTTTTCTGCCGAAATATATCCATGTTGTGGAAACCAAAGAAGTACTAGAGGAAGAATTCTCCATTGTGACACCAGAAGTTGCCATCGAGTGGCGTCACCACATGGTTGTTCCCCTTGCTGATGGTATTGCCATTACGACCAAAAACATCACTAAACGCAAACAAGCTGAGGCAGCTTTGCAGAAGCTGAGTGAGCAAGAACGGGAAAAAGCTCAGCAATTGGAGAAAACCTTAAAGAAACTCCAAGATACCCAAGCTCAGTTGGTGCGGCAAGAAAATATGGCTAGTTTGGGTCATTTGGTAGCAGGAGTTGCCCACGAAATCAACAACCCTATCAGCTTTATCTACGGTAATATCTACCCAGCAAGTGAGTATATCCAAGACTTGCTGCACGTACTACAACTTTACCAACAACATTACCCTAAGCCAGTTCCAGAAATTACCGAAGAATTAAGCAACATTGAGCTAGATTTCATTATCAATGATTTCCCGAAGCTGCTAGCTTCGATGCGGGAAGGAGCGAACCGGATTTCTGAGATTGTGCTTTCCCTGAAAAATTTCTCTAACTTGGAAAAGAAAGAGCGCAAACGGGCGGATATTCACCAAGGTATCGATAATACTCTGCTCCTCCTACAGCACCGATTTAAACACCCTCTTGGAGATACGGAAATTGAGTTGATCAAAGAATATGGTGACTTGCCTTTAATCGAATGTTACCCCAGTGAGCTCAATCAAGTGTTTATGAATATCATCAGCAATGGTATTGATGCCTTGGAATCAGACAGTCGCACTTTACAAGGTAAAATTACCATAAGTACTAAAACTCTAGACCCTGACCGCGTAGCCATTCGGATTGCTAACAATGGACAGGGAATGACCCCTGAAATCAGAGATCGGGTTTTTGACCCCTTCTTTTCGACTAAACCGGTAGGTTCGGGCACTGGATTAGGACTAGCAGTTAGCTACCAGATTGTTGTAGGTAAACATCAGGGAATATTAACTTGTTTGTCTGAACCAGAAATGGGTACAGAGTTTTGGATTGAGCTGCCGATTAATCAGTAACTAGGGTTTGGGAGGGGTGAGCGAAAAAAAGGGTGGGGAGATGGGGAGATGGGGAGATGGGGAGATGGGGAGATGGGGAGATGGGGAGATGGGGAGATGGGGAGATGGGGAGATGGGGGAACAAACAAGAACTGATAATTTTTTGAGATTTAGCTAGTAGTCCAACCAAAATTTCGCTCACCCGTTTGGGAGAATAGGTCCTTAGCTATCAGTTTTGAGCTTTCAGCTTTCAGCTTTCAGCTTGAAGATTACCCAGGGATTTTCCACAACAATGCCAGCTTTTTGAGCCCATTGATACAATATTCCCTATTCCCTATTTCCTACCTTCACCGGTAGATTTTCGACAGGCGTGCAAGATCTCAGCGTCCCACAGACGCCAGCGCATCCGCAATGTAGGTCATAAACAAGCCAAACCCTCTTTCCTTCTGCCTTCTGCCCTCTGCCCTCTGCCTTGTTTCTTAAAAGCGCCTAACGGCGCGGGGTGTAGGGTGTGGGGTGTGGGGTGTGGGGTCGAATCTTGCGCCGCTATGGTACGGAAGAAACACTTTTTCATAATTATTACCATTTTACAGGGGTTTGAGCCTGTGTTTCTTAAAAGCAATTAGCAATTAGCCATTAGCCATTAGCCATTAGCAAGAGTGTTTCTTAAGAGAATATTGTTTTTTTGTCCCAAGTTCAAACTAACCAGAAGCTTTCCAAACTTCTCTGCCGTTTTCCACAATGAAATCAAAATCAAACCAAAAAGCTTCCAGAATATCTTGTCTCCCAATCTTTAATCCCAGTTCATTAGCAATGGGATGACTATCAAAATGGTTGAGTAGTAACTCATATTTACCTTGCAATATACCGCCTTCTCGAAACTTGGGAAAAGTTATATTAGCTTCAATAATAGCCTGATAGCAAGCTTGGTTAGGGTTGTGAACATCTCTAAACTGTTTAAGAAATACAAGGGGAGTAGTTGTAAAATCGAGGGAGCTAAATAAATTTGTTGCAGGCTTTAGCATCTTTTCCATCCAACTTGACTGCTGTTTGGCAAGCAAGAGACCAATTTGACTAGCTGCTTCAGTTACAGTATGCCAACGCTTAAGATGGGGAACCTCACTGGAAAAGTCAACCTGGCTAACTTCTAGTAAACGTTGCTTAGTTGCTTCTGTAGTGGGAGAAAAGGATTCAAATACAGTCGTATCTATGGTAAAAAGGTCAGCTTTTTCATAAAGATTTGGAATTGTAAACTCTGCCATGCCCTTATGAAAGCCAAAGGTTTCACGTCCGGCTACCATTGCAAAAGGTTTATCAACGAAAATGTAGGGCATAAACCATGCCAAACCATTCAGGATAGGAACCGAAGCCACTTTTTTGAAAGAAGCAGTGAGAATCCAGAATGCAACATCAACTTCTTTGAGCCAACCTCTTTGATAATATTGTTCCTGAGTTGAAGATACTTGTTCTACCTTGGCAAAGACCAAGAAAACGTAAGGTAAAACTGGCTGATAGTTAGTTTTGCCTTTGGTGGGGTTGTTGAGGCATTTGTCACATAATAATTGCAGTTTTTCCGAATTTGCTGGTAACAGGAAACTGTGGAGTCTAGCATCTCGATGTAGGTAAGGACTGGGAAAAGCATATTCTCCACCTCGCTCAACGTACAAGGGATAGTTGAGTGGGGATGGGTGTTGCTTTCTCAACATTTTTAGGATTCTTTTCATTTGTTTTATTGGGATAATTCTTGAGATTATTAAGGCAAAATTAAACTCACATCTTGCACCAGTACATAAATACTAAATAGATAGAACAAGTAACGGATAAGGTGAGGTAAAATCTTTTTCCCTTCTACCTTCAAATCCTCTTCCCTTCTGCCCTCTGCCCTCTGCCTTCTGCCTTGTTTCTTAAAAGTTAAACATCAAACTCGCCAGCAATCTGTTGCGGAAAACCACAAATACCTCTAGCTGTCTGCATCCCGGACATGACTGCAGCTTCCAAACAACCTATATTTAGACCGTTAAGCGTCCAGTCACCAGCCAAATATAGATTATTAAACCCTGACTCATCAGCTTTGAGACGGTATTTGGTGCTGCCTTTGACTGAGAGTACGTAGCGATCGCTTAGCTCAATATTGGCTCGCCAGTATTGAAAATTAAACTTGGCTGCACCATTAACTTCTTCAGGAGCTATTAACTTTCTCCAATCAATTTCTACTGAATTTTGAGAGCCAACTATTTTAGGCCACATAGTTGAGATAGCTTGTTTTGACCATTGGAGAGCATCATACTTTACTTGAAAAGATTGTTGAGTTGGAAACTGTTGCTCTTCAAACCCAGGCATCGTTTCAACTTCTTCCAAAGGTCCGCAGAAATAAGCTATACTACCTGGAGAGTTTGGCTCAGACCAACTCTCTTGCTGGATGAGATGACTCATATCTGCCCAGGTATTTAAGGGATGAACACAAACATCCATCAGAGGACTTGGCATTGGCCATCCCAATTCTTCTAGACTTGGTTTAAGCCAAAGTTGTAACGCACTGGTGGGAATAGTTTTTACCTGTTCCACCATCTCCTGCCATTGTTTCTGGTTGTCAATTAATTCTGAGCAGATATACTTCAAAGCTCCTAGAGAAATACCTAAAATAACTGTGTCAAAATCTTCCCCCTCCTCAAGAGTTAGCTCTTCAAGAGCAGGCCATTTTGTCCAGGTCGATTCTAAATTAATATTATTAGCTAAGAGCGCCTCACCTTCAACAAGTTGCTCATACAAAGGAGAACTAGGCCAGCAGCTCAATCCTTTGACATTAATCAGGGGTTGATACTCCCCTTGTTTGACAGTAGCTTGGCGAGCAATCTTGATTGTAGCAATTCTCTTTTTATCTTCTGAAAGTCCGAGGTGCTGAACTCGATGAAAAAACTTGAACTTTACACCTCTTTGTTTCAAGACTTCATAGAGAGGAGTGAAGATTATATCTCCCATCCCTGCTTGCATTTTCCAAAAGATGGCTCCCTTATAATTAAAAGCTAGCCTTAGAGTACTCCGTAGTGCAGTTCCTGCTGCTAAATTGGGCAGATTAATATTTCCTTTTTGGTAGCCAAAAACTAGATTGTAGACTCCTCTGACTAGAGCTGAATTAACGGTCATTTCTGAGGCTCCATGCTTAAGGAGCCATTCTCTAAGGTCGTACTCATCAATAACATTAAATCCTTCAGTAATAACTTGGTCTGAAATAAGTCCGGTAATAGTTGTACAAGCTAAGTCAGCTAGAATCCAGTTGCGACGGAATTTATGATGATTTTCCAGAAGAGGTTCGACAGATTGAAACATCCATTGTTTGAATTCATTGACAAGCCATAAAATTCCCTTATTTTGTAAGGAGTTATGACCTTGGTGGGAAGTTGAGTAAGCCTGTGCCAGCTTGTAGGCAATGTGGAGGAAAGGAATTTTTCCTGGTAAAGACGAATTTTCTAATTCAATTTTCCTTTCCTTGAGTAAGGATGCCAGCCAGTTAGGGATTTGTTCAAACTCCTGGTCTTC
>JAAHHL010001130.1 GCA_010672185.1 Caldora sp. SIO3E6
TGACATCATTGCTAAATAAACCGGTTAATTGTAGGTTCCCGAAATTGAAATTACCTTTAAAACCGTGGAGTGCTCTAGTGGTTGCTGAAAATTCCTGGGAAGCTCTGGCTAATTCCGTAGTACGATAGTCTCCCCACATGGCATAATCAGGTTCCGCTCCAGGAACCGGGGAATTGCGCTCAAACCGCAGATAGACACTATCCGTCGATGGGGTGAGATATTCCGTTGAGGAACTATCTCCATAAACTGAGTACTTTTGCTCACAAGCTTGAGGACTACTAAAGAGTTCGGTGATACCTTCGCAGTTTTCGTTGAGGGGGCGGAAACTGTTGTAAGCTCCAGTAAACAGCCATTCTCCTACAGCACCGGTAGCAAACACCGAACCCTGGAAATTAACTTCTGCATCTTCTTCGCCATTAAGAGGCAGAAAGTCCCGGCGGCTACCGAAGTAATCGGTTCCCTCTTTACCAACTCGCAGGTTTAACACCCCAGACATAATTGAAGGGCGCAGGTTAGTGGTGAATTCTACTTGGGTATAAGCTTCGAGTTCCTCTTCGGGTAATTCGGAAGATAAAGGTACATAGGAAGAAGCAGTTTCCCTTTCATTATGTCCGACTCCTAAGGCAACTACTGCCGCTCGAAGGCGAACTTTTTGTGCCTCTAAACTAGAGCGCAACCTAGCGGTAAACGTGCCTTCTTTTGCTAGTACTTGGAAACCAGCTTGATCTTCATCATGATCCGCTCCCTCAAATTCCCCAGCACTAGCTGTTAGGGTAACTACAGTATCTTCGGTAATCAGTTCCCCATTTTCATCAGTAATTTTCCCTTCGATATCTACAAAAGAGCGACTATCAGCGGGAATGCGGGGATTACCTAGAGGAGCAATTTCAATCTGAGCTGATTGTTCTTCTACCATCAACTGCACCGTAGCAGGAGCACCATCCCCAGCGGCTACAGTAATGGTATTTTCCCCAGTTTCTAAGGGAATATTGTACCAAACTTGGGTGATCAGGTTTTGGCTCTCATCCTGCTCGATTTGGGTAACAATATTGGAACTGATTAGTTTTTCATTGACTCTTACCTTAACCTGAGAGTCAGCATTGTACTGCACGATCAAGTTAGTAGTGCGTACCCCCCCACTATCAGGAAGAGTATTAACGGTTGCACCAGTTTGGGGAGCTAAAATACGCACCTGGTTAGGTGCAAGCTGAGCTTGGGCAGAAGTTGTTGGTAAAGAGTTAGGTAATTCCTCGGATTGCTGTAGACTCTCTGATTGTCCTACTGGCTGAATTTCCAGATCCTGTGCAGTATTAGTAGAAGGAGCAGTTACTGGATTATTGAGTAACTCCGAGCCATGGTCAATTCCTACTGGTTGAATTTCCAACTCTTGGGCTGTATTAACAGGGGCAGTAATCGGCGGATTATCCAGTAATTCTGAGTTATCAGAAATTTCGACGGGTTGAGTTTCTAGCTCCTGGGCCGCATTAGTAGATAATTGACTGTAGGGGTGAAGCATTGGCGCTGGCATATTTCCCCTAGAATCAAGGTTTTTGTCCGCCAATGCTTCACCCTTCCGAGATTCATGCAAGAGGTCTAGTAATTCTGAACCATGGTCAATTCCTACTGGCTCAATTATTGCCTCCCCATTCTCAATTCTCAATTCTCCATTCTCAATTCCCAACTCCTCTGCTTGCGCTGCCGGGATAATTCCCAAAACGCTAGCCAGTAAAAACCCACAAGGTAACATCATTAGTAATGATGGTTTCAAATCACCATCCATGAGCGGCAGCTTCTGAGTAGAATTACGTAAGTACATTTCCTGCTGCCGGGGATTGGGCGTAGCATTTGGATTGGTAGATTTAGGTTTATGGGGGAATTTTTCTCGCCCAAATGCTACGCCCCTACAGCCTTCTGCCTTCTGCCTCCTGCCTTCTGCCTCCTGCCTTCTGCCTCCTGCCTTCTGCCTCTGGGGCTTGGGCGAAGCATTTGGAGCGGTAGACTTAGGTTTATGGGGGAAATTTGTTCGCCCAAATGCTTCGCCCCTACAGACTCTGATAGGTGTTTCTTTCATCGCTGTCCCTCCCTGTATGCTGGTGTCACAGCAAAATTCATCCGAGCCAGTCCCCCGGGTTCTAGCTGTACTAAACGAGACTGACTGTTGGTTTCAATAAACTTACGGTTCGGAGCAAAGGTATAACCGGGCACACTAGTCAAATCCAAGGTGCCGCTACGACGCCCAGCAAGGACATTAGCCAAAGAGAACAAGCCATCCGCATCAGTAGTTACACGGTTGCCATCGTCCAAGAAAATCACTGCATTGGGTACTCCTGGCTCCCCTGGCTGCTGTTGCCCATCGAAGTTTTTATCCACAAACACCCGTCCAATCAAAGTTCCACAGTCTGAAAGGATGCCGGGATCAAGTCGCAAAACATGACTAGCAACATTACTTCGGGGTTCTTGGGCATTGTTTCTCGCTTCACCCCGAATGGCATCTGGAGTAACCAAAGTAGCATAGACGACATTGAGGGTTTCATTCGGTCTGAGAATGGGAAAAGTGAAGGTAACGTTTCTACCGGATACGGTGGCAGGGTCGAAGTTTACCGTTGTCGTACCTGTAGTTGTTGTCAAAGAACCTTGCAGAGATTCTGGCAAAAAGCGAAAACCCATCGGCAGTGTATCAGTGATTCTGATTTCGTCGGCAGAGCCTGCACCAGTATTTTTCAGTGCCAAGCGATAAACCACAGTATCCCCTGGCTCGGCTGCGGCTCTATCAGCTGTTTTGGTTAGCTCTAGCCTGGGTTGCGCTGCTGTCAACAGAGCTTCGTTGGAATTAACCGGTTCGTCGAGATTGTCAGCAGA
>JAAHHL010001131.1 GCA_010672185.1 Caldora sp. SIO3E6
AGTTAGCAGATGCTCTAGAGATTAGTCCCCAGGCAATTCGGCGTCATCTGAAAGAATTAGAGGGTGGGGGACTAATTGAACATAAGCAGGTGCAAATAGGCATGGGACGTCCCCAGCATTTATATCAGCTTAGTAGAAAAGGACGCGATCGCCTGCCCAACCGCTACGATGATTTTGCCATTTCCCTCCTTGATACCTTATCGGAAACGGTGGACAAGGAGCAATTCAGCACAATTCTACAAAAACAGTGGCAGCGCAAAGCACAAGAATATCGTAAGCGCTTGGGTAAGGGTTCTCTGGAAAAAAGAGTAACTAAGTTAGTGCAAATGCGCCAAGCGGAAGGTTATATGGCAGAATGGCACACCCTCAAGCCAGAGGATGCAAGTAGTAACAGTGGTATCCGTTATGTTATTATTGAACATAATTGTGCCATTTCCCAAGTAGCTCAATCCTTCCCTACAGTTTGCGGCCATGAGTTAGAAATGTTCGCGATCGCTCTTCAGGATTGTCATGTAGAACGTACCCACTGGATCAATGACGGAGAACATCAGTGTGGTTATCTAGTTTATCAGCCAACAGAATAAATTAGGTTGAATTGAAAATTGAGGAAATTATTGTTTCTACCAGCTATGATTTCGTAGATATTAAAATAATCGTCATTCTTTAACTTTCATTAAACCGATATTTTTTACTTTTAAACGTTGTATGACTTCTCTTCCATCAACTTTTCTACCTTGTTTTATATCTTCCACGCCTATGGCGACTTCCTTTTTCAATTCCTCAAATCTTCCTTGATAAATTGTTTCTCTCTCGGCTAATAAGCGTAAACCTTCTTGAATTACCGCTAGATCGTCCCGATATCTTCCACTTTTGACGTGGCGATTGACTAGGGCTTCGATTTCAGGAGTCAGTTGGATTGTTTTCATGGTTAAGAGTTTTTATAATAAAGATATCTTAACAGATGGCTGTGAAATTTTTTCATTGGGACTCCTTCTGGTTCCTACCTCGGAGCCTCCTACATTCTGACACTAACGTCCCTTTGCCAAATCAGCATAAATAAAAATCTCGACTCCTAAGATAATGAGAAGTAGAAGCTCTAACCAGGAGAGAATAGTAACTGCTACAGGAGGTTGGGGAACTAGAAACCAGAAAGTTA
Organism: Caldora sp. SIO3E6; assembly: GCA_010672185.1. GTDB lineage: Bacteria > Cyanobacteriota > Cyanobacteriia > Cyanobacteriales > Coleofasciculaceae > Caldora. The sequence goes on from JAAHHL010001131.1 coordinate 1,157, forward strand.
CCAGCGCGATCGCACCGGAACAGACAAAGGTAATTTCATCTATAATTAATTGCTGAATCTTGCGACGCTTGCGGTGCTTATCGCTGCGGTGAGCAACTTCCCAACCAAAGAGGGTGTCAACATCTGTATAGCTTGTGTGTTCTTTCACCTTATCCACTAGCTGGTAGCGAATGTACCTACCGATTGCAGAAATCTTCTCATCGTTGACGATATAAGTCCACCCTAAAATTAGACAAATCCAGGGAATTACCAACAGAGCATAATAGTGGGATGGGTTGGAGACGGCAAAGGAGATAACTGTGCCAAACAAGCCTAAGGTTACATACAGCAGATTATCCCGAAAGCCAATCCGCTGAGCCTGCTCCGATTTGAGTTTGTCATACTCCTTGAAGAAAATTGCCAGGATTTGGTCTTTGTTAGTCATTGCCTTTGAATTCTGCAAAACCTGTTTCTATTGTGACTGATGGAGAACCATTCTTCCATATAGCGTTTCCCATTGGAATGAGGTACAAAGTTTCTGGTTTTCGGGAATGGGGAATTGGGAATAGGGAATGGAAAATGTACCTCACGCTTACTGAGAAATGCTGTATCGTGAAATTCTCATTCCCAACCCAGGAATGTTTGGTTATTAGCCCAACCGAATCCTTTTGCGCGATCGCTTTTATTTTATGCTACCATTTTTTATAATAGGATAACTCTGTGCCTCAATCTAGGTTAGTCCAACCTGAGCAAGATATTCGCACTGCAGCATTTTAGCTGTGGCACGTAGAGTGATAATGTAAGGAACTACAAGGTCATAAAGTTCACAAAGGGAAAGTGAGAGTGAAATTCTTGTGTTTCAAGTAGGGTTTGCTAGTAGATAATCGAAACTATCAGTAGCTCAATCATGACCTATCGTCTGCGATCGCAGTTGATGATTATTATGTAGAAAGCACCCATTGGCTCAATAATAGAGAACACCAGTGTGGTCATCTGATTTATCGGCCAACTGAAAATTCAGATGGGTAAATCAAGGATGTGAACCAAGCGTTGACTGAGAAGCAAGGAGCTGAAGGAAACTTGGAATCCCCGTCTAATATCATGTCCGCCTAACTACCTGTAATCAAAACTTCCACCCGTCCCCGCGTTGCCGCGTAGGTCGCATCAGCCTTAACGATAAGTATTCGACCGGACATGATATAAGATTAAGAGCGGGGATTGTTAACACCAAGTTTCACTATAATAATTTCAGCGACTAGAAACTACCACCGGAGACTTTTCCACAGGTGAATCAAGTACCCGTAGACTGGGGAACAGAAAATGATTTTCTTCTACATATTGGGCTCCAAATAGCCCCTTTTCTGCCCAAAAGTAACGGTCTGTAGTATGTTCATTGCGCTTGACTAACAGCAGAGCAGGTGGAACAATCCCTAATGATTGGATATATTTTCTTGCTGCTGTAACGGGTTTATCTTCGCCACTTTCTAGATTATACTGAGGCACATGCTCCAGAATCTTGCGCCCTTCTTGGCGGCGGCGACTTTTGCGCTTGCGTCTTCTTGCCAACCTCATTTACCTCCTCTTTTTTTTGGCAACTGTAATGATAGTTACAATTGCCGTGGCAATTATATCCGCTTCGGTTAAAAATATCAAATCTTTGTTAAGACCTTTCTTGGAGTTGGGGCAAACTGCCCAACTACTTCAAAGCT
>JAAHHL010001132.1 GCA_010672185.1 Caldora sp. SIO3E6
TCAAGGATTACGAAAACTTTGAACAAGCACTGGTGGGACTTGGCCATGTTGGTGAAGGTCACTGTCAGGAGTCTACCACAGACGACACCACAAAGTAAGGGTGGTTTAAGCTATTAACCGCAATTTCTCTACAGGAGAGACTTGACTCTCCTTTGCAATCAATCTAGACAACGGTGAATATGAAGTGGAAACTCTTAGCCCCAATTATGATTACTTCCGTCTTCGGTTGCTCTCTTAGAGCTAATGCTCATGGTATCAACATTGAATACGAAGCAACTCAAGCGATCGAAATTAAAGCTAAATATGACACTGGCAAGCCGATGTCCAATGCCCAAGTTACAGTTTACTCCCCAAAGGAACCTTCTACCCCTTGGCTGACTGGTACTACTGACGAAAACGGTAACTTTGCCTTTGCACCTACTCCCTCAACAGCAGGGAATTGGACAGTGAAAGTGCGCCAAGTCAGTCACGGTGACATTATTAATATTCCTGTTGTGGAAACAGAAGACAAAGTGGCAAGCAATGTTACTCCAGAAGCAGGAGATGACAATCCGAAAAACCAGCAAATGATGATTCAATCAACTACTCGCTCCTTTACCCCTCTCCAAACAATTCTCATGGGAGCTTCCGGTGTTTGGGGATTTGTTGGTACAGCCCTATTTTTCCGGCGCTCCTAAGAAAGAAACACATACTATGAATTAGGGTTTCAACCAGCAATTCCATTACCTAACACCTAACACCTAACACCTAACACCTAACACCTAACACCTAAGATTAAATGCATATTTCTGATGGTATCCTCCCCGCATCGACCTGTATCCTTGGTTATGCTACTACTGGGGGTCTCACTTGGTACTCTTTGCGTCAAATTCATCGAGCTCCAAATCCTCAAGAGAACATTCCCAAAGCGTCTTTACTCACCGCTGCTTTTTTTGTGGCTTCTTGGATTCATATCCCAGTACCACCAAGTAGTGTTCATTTAATCCTCAATGGACTATTAGGAACAGTTTTGGGTTACTTTGCTTTTCCCGCTATTCTCATTGGTTTATTCTTTCAGGCAATATTTTTCCAACATGGTGGCTTATCGACTTTGGGAGTAAATGCAGTCATGCTCGGACTACCAGCAATTCTGGCTTATCATCTATTCCGGTTGCACTATCTGATCGATAAAGACAATCGCATGGTGATCGGTATCTCAGCTTTTCTGGCTGGTGCTGCTGGTTTGGGAATAGCAACTCTGATCTATATAGCCTTAAGCATAATTAGTGTTTTCACCAGTATTGGCGCTGAAGCTCAACAAACAGTAATTTACGGAGCATTTCTTGCCTATATCCCACTTATGGTGATTGAAGGCTGGTTTACAGCAGCAGTGGTACTTTTTCTACGGCGAGTCAAGCCAGAATTGCTGGAAGTTAGGAATTGATATTTGTTGTTTGTTGTTTGTTGTTTGTTGTTTGTTGTTTGTTGTTTGTTGTTGGGAATTGAGAATATCACTCTCATCCCATTTATCTTCCTTGTCTCCCATTTATCTTCCTTGTCTCCCTTGTCTCCCTTGTCTCCCTTGTCTCCCTTGTCTCCCTTGTCTCCCTTGTCTCCCTTGTCTCTCTCATCATCCAAGGAGTAGAGTAAAATGATTGTGTCTTTTTCCACCCTTCCTTATGCCACCCTCAGCCTCTTCCTCATCTAATGGGACTTCAACCGCATCATTAGCTCTCCCCTCTGGTTATCGTCGCCTGGAAGCCTTACAAAAAGATCAGCAATGGCTCCTGAAACAGACTAAGAGAAAACGGACGGAACTGAATAACTTTGTAGAACAGATGCGTTCCTTAGCAACTGAGATCTTTAAGCAAGGTAATCCTCACTTAAAAAATCTGACAGCTCTTGATCAAGAAATTCATAACCTGTTCGAGGAAATCTTCCGCACCAGGAAGTTTGGCAAAAAAGCGAAGAAGACGATTGAAGGAATTTATCGGAGTTTACAGTTAGGGGGAATTATCTCTCCTAAGTTCAACAATGAAGCAGGAGAAACAGAACTAGATGAACTGTTTGAGAATCAAGAACCAGAACCAGATTTTAACTTTCACTCAGAAGAGAAATCCGAGCCAGATACCGAGGAAAGGCAAGAATTTTCCCAACAGCAAGTAGGCAAAACTAAGGAGTCAAGAAAAATTCGCCAGACTTTTTTGAGGTTGGCGGAAATCTTTCACCCCGATAAGGTGATGGATAGTGAGAACCACCTGCGCCATACCGAAATTATGAAGGAAATTAATAGAGCCTATCAAGATGGGGATTTGGCGCGACTACTGGAAATCGAACAGCAACATCAAGTAGGGGAATCGATTGCCAACGAAACAGAAGATGAGATAACCAGAAGTTGTAATCGCCTCGAACAGGAAAATCAGTTCCTCAAAAACCAATATGAGAACTTGAAACGGGAATTGCGCTTAGTGAAAAAAACCCCGGAAGGCGTGATGGTTTCCGATTACCGCAAAGCTAAGCGAGAAGGTATAGATCCAATTGCTGAAATGATGGAGCAAATGGAATCAGAACTTCAAGGGATTGAGGAGTTGCGAGATTTTATCAGGGATTTTCGAGACAAAAAAATCACTATCAAGGAATTTATTACTGGACCAACTGCTTGGCGTCAAACACCTGAGGAGATGATGGAAGACGTCTTGGAAGAGATGTTCGGAGATTTGCTGGAAGTTATCCGCTTCTAAATTCTAAATTCTAAATTCTAAATTCTAAATTCTCCATGACCTACACTCCCACCAAATCCCTCACCTTTGATGAATTTATCGTCCAATACGGCGATAACCCTCGTTACGAAGGACGGAA
>JAAHHL010001133.1 GCA_010672185.1 Caldora sp. SIO3E6
TGGTTAGATCAACCTGATCAGTTGTAATTTTGATTATTGCTTGCTATTATTTGAATAATGGGATGGCTGTGCGCCTGTAGTACCTTGATACACCTAAAACTGTAGTGGAGCGACACAGCTAAAATAGTGGTTTACATGCATGGGGAGCTGGGGGAGCTGAGGGAATAGGGTAGAGCGTTCGCCTAGCCTGCGCGTAAGCGCAAACATCTTGCTCGCGGGGTGCATCTTGCTCGCGGGGTGATCGATCGCGAGCGAGACGCTCGCACTACATTCTTAAATTCTAAATTCTAAATTCTACATTCCCCACCCTGTTTCTCGAAAGTATTTTAACTCAATCGGCGTAATAATCACGACGTTCCAAAACTGACCCGACTAACTGCTCAATGATCAGTTTGAGACGAGCAGCTACAGCCTGGGATTCACTCCTATCCATCAGCTCGTATAATAGTTGTAGTGATGGCGACAGATCACAATAGAATTGCCGCCGGATTTTGACGTGATGTTCATCGAAGTAGTACTTCTCTAGGGACTCTTTGTTAGGAAAAGCAACGGCAATGACATGCTTGGCATTGAGAGGTAAGTCATGTTTGAGCCGCTTGGTGGTTTCTTCTGGTTTGATGCGATCGCCAAAAAACAGTAACTCCAAGCCATAGTTGGCCTGAAAGTGGGGCAGTTGCTCCCGCAATCCGGCAAGCAAGCGTTGATAAGCCTGTTCGAGATTGCTGGGTTCTCCAGACACCACCGAACCTTCCCGAATCGTGACGATGTGAATGATCCCAGATGATGTCTTCAGATTTGAAGATAACTCTTGCATGATCGGTTAATCCCAAAAGATGGACAAATTCTTACTTGTTACTTGTTACTCTTGCTGAAACTAAAATCCTATATTTGGGGATGAATCCCTTGATATGACACGTTTGCTGACTTCTTTTTCGGCGATTCCATCAATGAATTCTTCATTCTTCATTCTTCATTCTTCATTCTTCATTCGCCGTTAGGCGCTTGTTACTTAGGGTTTGCTGAATAAGTGTGGAAGCCATACCAGACAAGCTTTTCAATCGTTTTCAGTCTCGCAAAGTGCAAGGAAATGGTATTTTTTAGTTCAAAAACCTTGCACTTGTACCAGAAAATTCCTCCTGAACTCTTAACTTATTACTTATTACTTATTACTTATTACTTCAAAACCTGCGTCAATCGACTTGATGAGGCAAGCCCTACTTATACAGCAAGCCCGAAGTAAGGGGGCAACTGCCCCCCTGTAGTTGTTAGCTAACGATTCGCTAGCCGTGAGATAATTCCTGTTACCAAAGCTCTAGAATTGGGAGATTAATCAGAAAGTCCCAATGATTTAAACAGTTGTATAAATCGTTGGAGTGGTCTTTCTGTATCACCAACTGCTTCAGGTTTCAGGTCGCTGCCTGCCCCATTCAGAATGAAACTGAAGTCTGTGCCAACGTTGGCGGCAACACCATGGCAGCCAATACAGCCTCCTGTATTAAAGCCCTGACCAGAGAAATATTGTTTGTTGCTATGGAAGACATTCCAATATTCTCCCTTTATTCCCGGAGCACCCAGTCCGTTCTGTTGATCGATTTTTGACGGATAGTCAGTAACCGTACCACTAGGACCAAATTTACCACTGAAAAACTGGAGGTTGTAGTCCGTTTCCACTACCTCGTTCGATAAGTAATAGCTTCCTGCATCCGGCTCGTCCATGTTGCTGGGGGTTTGGTAACGTGTACCAGGTGCTTTGTCCACCGGCTTGTATTGAACATTGACCAACTTGTAGTTCAACCAGGGAGAGTTTTGAACATGGTTAGCCATGTTGTAACGTTGGATCTGATCGTGGGCTAACGCATTCACCGCTGCGACAACTTCCGGAATCTGATTTTGGCGCTTGTTCACCGAAATGGGAAATTGAGGTAAATTTCCTGCCAGTGCTACACCATACTGTTCGGTGGCAGGGGTGTTGCGATAATAAAGGCTCTTGTCCGTTGGGTTGTGATTAGCTGGGGTTCCAGTGGGACGAATACCGACGGGTGGATTACCCTGACTGCCATGGGGATGGAAGAGTTGATTGGTATTCTGATCCTGGGCTGGCACCTCATAAACGATCGAGGAATCGGAAAACGGTGTGCCAGGGGTTACAGACTGGATGGTGGGAGTCGTTGGGTTCAGATTCTGGTTGGCGATAATCACACCATTTTCGTTCTCCACAAGGCTGCCATCCTCAGTGACGATATTGTCAATCTGACTGAAGGTGGTGAAGGTGAAGTAAGGTGCGCTCGGGGTCTTCTGGATAATGTGCAGTGCTGCCATGCCCCAACCGTCATCGACTTGGTTGTAGCAGACATTACCGTTTTGGTCGGTGGGGGAGTAGAAGCGAACGGGAGCAGTGTGGAATGTCTGCTCCTCACCTGAATTGAGATGACGCCAAGCACTCTTAAGCTCAATTGTGTTGTTGGGCAATTCCACACAGTTATGAGTCCAGAGAAAATCACTGCTGGGTGGGCATTGCGTATCCCAGATAGGAGGGTAGTTGTGCTGATTTTTGATGATGGACAGGTTGTTGCTCTTGGCTGTGGCAAATGATTGTGAACCGTTGGGATTTTTTTGGGCATCATAGGCACCCCTAACGTTCCAGTTGTCGTAGGTGACGTAGTCGTATTCCTTCTGGTTGGCTTTGGCCAGATACAAGAATTGCTGGTAGGGGTAAGCACCTGTGTCTTGATCTATCTCACCTTCGGGACCAGAGGGTAAATCGACAATTCCGGCGTACATAGTTGCCCGACCAATTTCACTGCCTTCGTCAAGATTTACCCAAGCCGTCTTGCTGG
>JAAHHL010001134.1 GCA_010672185.1 Caldora sp. SIO3E6
CTCAACTGGAAGTACTTAAACTCCGTGGTGGTTCTGGTTTACAATTTACTCCCGTAAGACACTACCAATTAAAGAAGCTCATTATCCAGACAGGTGGTCTTAGTAGTGAAACCATTAGCCAAATTTGGGCACTGCATCTACCAGCACTAGAACATCTGGAGTTGTGGTTAGGCTCTGACAATTATGGTGGAGACTCTGGTGTTTACACTCTCAGACCATTACTTGATATCCAGCTATTCTGTGAACTCAATTACCTAGGCTTGCGTAATAGTGAGTACTCAGATGAAATTGCCAAGGCTATAGTCCATGCTCCAATTATCGAGCAGATTAAGGTTTTAGATTTATCGATGGGTACTCTTAGTGATGAAGGGGGGCAAGTTTTACTAAGTTCCCCAGCAGTGAAGCGACTTCAGACTCTGGATGTTTCTGAAAACTTTCTGTCTGAAGCAATGATTAATCAATTAAATCAGCTCAACATCGAAGTCCTAGCAGAAGCTCAAAAGGAAGAAGAAGATGAAGAATATTACGGTAGCAGCCGCTACTGTTCAGTAGCTGAGTAATTAGAATTGATTTAATTAAACCGATGCATGACAAAACACTTACTATAAAAAAAGCATCTATTAATTCAAGCTTGTCCAGACAAAACGGAGTTGATCATGATCATTGGTGAGATTGATATTTGTGAGTACGTTAAGACCTTTGCCAATCGGCAAGTAGAAGATTTTGACCCTCAAACTGGTATCAGTGATCCAGTTGCCACTGCCTACGCTCTAAGAGTTGGTTTTCTTGAAGAGGAAAATATTACCCACAAGCTTAACCGATTACTGCAAGATACCCAAGTAGCTCAAATTGAAGCTTTAGTCTTCGGAATGTGGAACGGTAGAGTTTCCTTTTATGGGGACTCCAGCATCTTAGTAAATGCCTTAGTAGAGGCTTCATACCAGCTTTCTAGTCTCAAGGCTCTGTTTATTGGTGATATACTCTTTTATGACTCAAATATGGCCTTGATGAAACAGAGTAATATTAGCCCCATTTTAGAAGCCTATCCTAGTCTAGAAGTACTTCAAGTTCGTGGTGGTTCCGGTTTAGAATTTACTCCCGTAAGACACAACCAATTAAAAAAGCTCATTATCCAGACAAATGGACTTAGTAGTAAAACCATCAACCAGATCTGGGCATTGCATTTACCAGCACTGGAACATCTGGAGTTATGGTTAGGTATAGACGATTATGGGGGAGACTCTAATGTTGACACTCTTAGACCAGTGCTGGATGATATTGATCTCTTCCCTAAACTCAACTATCTAGGGTTGCGTAACTCTGAGTACTCAGAGGAAATAGCTAAGGCAATAGTCCAAGCTTCCATTATCAAGCAGATTAAGGTTTTGGATCTGTCAGTGGGTAGTATTGGTGATAAAGATTGTCCAGTTTTACTCAGTTCCCCAGCAGTGAACCAACTTCAGACTCTGAATGTTTCTGATAATTTTCTGTCTGAGGCAATGATTAATCAGTTAAATCAGCTCAACATCGAAGTTATAGCCGAAGATCAGAAGGAAGAATATGAGCGCGACAGGCGCTACTGGCCAGCGGAAGAATAATGGGAGTTGATTCCCATAGAGTGAGTCAAAACAATTCAAAATTATCAATTAAAAATTCAAAATGAACCTCCAGCTAAAGCAAGAGGCTTGTAATAAAGATGTGCTGCGCACGCTTCTACTTTTTTCCTTCTTGAAAGAAGGGGCTTGTTACCTGAATTAATCAATTAAAAATTACCTCTTTTGAATTTTGGAATGCGTAGTATGGTGAGCAAAGCGAGGCAAGTTTTGAATTTTGAATTTTGAATTCAACAAATGGTCATTAAATTTCTGCGTCTAGTAAATGTCTATACAGTTCATTGTCGTTGCTAATCAAGAAAATCGAAGAGTGACATTATGGCAACAAGCTCTAGAAAATTTGGGAGTCAAACCAGCAACAATAATAACTTACTCTGACTTGATTGCTGGTAGAGATACCCTAGAAAGATTCAATCAGCCTCATAATATCATTCGTTTTGATTCTCCTGAGAAGAACTTTGAGGTGGCAAAAGCGCTTATTGCAGTTGGTGCAGGTGTATCTGATGATGGCAAACATCAGCGCCTTAGTGCTGCCGATGTTGCTGCGCTAGAGTTTGATAAGGGACGTATTCTCTACCCTCGGCAATGGTATTTAGGCTGGCGTTATCTGCTACAGCAGTGGGAAAAGCAGCTAAATTGTCCCACCATCAATCATCCCACTGAAATCGCTACTATGTTTGATAAACCCCTATCTCACCAACTGTTTGTCAATCATGGCATACCAGTAGCGCCATCCTTAGGTACAATTGGCTCCTATCAGGAATTGCGCCAAGTAATGGAGTCTCAGAGTTGTCATCGCGTGTTCGTCAAACTCTCCCACGGTTCCTCTGCCTCCGGTGTAGTTGCCTACCAAACTAATTCAACAAGAGAGTTGGCAATTACCACCGTAGAAAGGGTGCATGAGAATAGTCAATCTATCTTCTACAATTCCCGCAAAATTCGCCGATACAGCCAACGAGAAGCAATTGCCGATATCATAGACACTCTCTGTAAAGAAGGAGTGCAAGTAGAGCAATGGTTACCCAAGGCTAGACTGCAAAATCGTCCCTTTGACCTACGAGTGGTGGTTATTGCTGGTCAAGCTCAGCATCTAGTGGTACGTTTAGGCAAAAGTCCTATGACTAATTTGCACTTGGGGAGCGATCGCGGTGTCTCAAAAAACTCCTCCTCTATTTCTTTCCAATTTTCCATGCCAAAGTATTCGGCTGCAATAAGGCGATTCTC
>JAAHHL010001135.1 GCA_010672185.1 Caldora sp. SIO3E6
GGAAGATGGTGTATTGCAAAAAAATAGTGATTTGTAGAGAAGCAATCGCACTACCACAATCATCCCTTGGCAAAAACTATTCCAATTGCTTACATATTTTAAGTGTTGACAGTTTTTCTATTGACTCTTCAAGTAATTTATCAAAAGTTATACAATGAAGAGGCTTACTATTGATAATAGTTTTGTTTGATCTCCATAAGAATCTTTGCATCAAGCCAGATTGTTGAAGAAATTTATCCCTTCCGATAACAAGCAGACCAGTATAGTTTACTTGATTATGACCAAAATACTCTTCAAATTTATTGGTTCTTTCATAATCATCCATACGATAGTACCAGTCGATAACTTGACTCAAGCCATGTTCATACCTAGGAGACCACTCATAACTAGTATTCGATAAATCAGATTTTCCAGACTTAATCTTAAAAATACTATTTTCTTTTGCATCTTCAAATTCAATGAAAACAAATTTCTTTCTCTGACGATCAGCAACAACAAAATCAGCTCTAAACTCATTGCCAAATAAACTTACTTCAGGCTTATAAAGGGCTGGCTCTAGACCAAAATGCCAATATCCAAACAAAAGAATTAAGTTTGGCCGATCTGAAAAGAATTTTTGTAATCCATTATTTCCCGTCTCGGCAATTTCTAGATTCTTTGTTAAGAAATTTTTCAGTTCCTGGAGCTCTCTGTCACACTCTTGGATATCAAAACTATAAGAAGAAAGTGTGATCACTAGTAGTCTTCCTCAATTGCGCTCAATAATATCAATTATCAAAAATCCCTGTTCTTTTTTTGTGAAAAGTAATCTTACAGTTTTGTCTACTTTTACTACCCATGTATCCAAGTCTTGATTTTTGAATATGTGAGAGTTTAAATGTTGAAAGTTATTTATATCTAACTGCTCTATTACCTGAGCCACTTTATTTTTTTGATTTAATGGCATTGTTTCATATGCCATTAAAGCTTTTTCTCGAAACTGTACAGTCATCTTGTATCTCCATAGTCGAGAAGGACGACATAAATTTAAATTTTATTATATCATGCAAGACTCGCGTAAAACAAAATTGGCGTTTAACTTCATCAATCGATGATTCGAGACCTAGCAGCGAATAAGTGTTACATCTTCTGGTGCCGTCATACTATCTAGCTGCCACATACCCTGGTTCTGTATAAATGTGTAATTTTTGATATCTGTGCTGCCACTCCCATCTTCTCTACAATATTGAAGTTTGGCACGTAAGACAAGTTCTGCTTCATTTGCATATGTGCTGATTCTTTTAGGTTCACCAACCACTTCTATTCTTGAAATTGGTATTTTCTGTGGTTTGGTACTAGTACCTTGTAACCACCGCTTGACATAAGCTATATCGGCTTTAGGAGAAATTCGTGATACTTCGGTGAAATCCCTATCAGTCATGCTCCGAACATAAGATTTTAGTACACGTTCTGGCGATGAACTTGGTTTATTTATAGGTGCTTGGATTGAGGGAGCTGGTGGTGGTGAACTAGGAACTTCTGAGAGACTTTGTGGTGATTGACTAGGATTTTCTGGAGGCTGGAGTATAATCCTTACTCCAGGAAAACTTAAAATTACTTTGTAGCCAAGAAAGATAGCTATAAGTGACAAACCACCGATTACGAGCCACTGTATTACTGGCGCATTTGAAGGCTCTTTATAACTCATCAGTCAATGTGTAGGTATTTCAGCTTACCTACTAAAGTATAGCAATACCAAATAGGATTTAACAAGTAATCAGCTTTTTGGCTGACAGCTGATAGCTGATAGCTGACAGCTAATTAGGGAGATGTCTGCACTATATGTACAAAAATGAGATGCTCCCCCTCAAGATCTAATTCAAACTTCTGGATTAATCTAGTTTCCCATCTAGTCAAATCTGCTTTTGGGAAAACTTGCAATACTCTAGCATCACTATCGCCGATAATAAATTTTCGTAACTTCCTTAAAACTTCAAATACAGTGGTTTTTCCTGAACCATTAGCCCCCAGGAACAAACTAACATTATCTTCAAACTTAATTTCAAAGTTCACAAGACATCTGAAGTTATCTATGTAAATTCTCTTGAGCATCAGACTTATTCTTTTATGCCTTTATAATATTATCGCCTTGTTGGTTTGGTTACTAGCTCTGCACCAAACTAGTCCAGGGGAGACAAGAGAGATATTCCCAATTCCCAATTCTCTTTGTGGAGCATAGTGAACACAGCTAGGCAAAATAACAAACAACAAACAACCAACAACCAACAACAAATAACCATATTGAGAATTGATAACTTAAAATTGAGAATTTAGAAAAAATGTAAACAAATGTAACTATCGTTCGTTATCTCCAATCAAATGTGTGTATCTAGCAATGGAGGTATCTCCAGTCAAGTATGTGTATCTAGCAATGGAGGTGAAATTTATGTTGGCATTATTATTTTTGACAGGCTACCTTGCTGGCTTTATTGTTATACTTGAGGCTTTGTTTAGTGAAAAGTTAGGATAGTTACTGTGGAACAGGCATCTTGCCTATCGCAGGTTTACCGGAGAGAAAACAGGCAAAAATCAATAAACCTGGTCTTTTTTGGGAAAATGTTTCTGGTAGGAGTTAAGTAGGTGGACAAAATTAACTATAAAAAGAGACCTAACCCCCTAACCCCCTTCCGGTGCAAGGGAAGGGGGAAAGACTCCCCTCTCCTAACAGGAGAGGGGTTGGGGGAGAGGTTTTACAAGTAATTGTGCCTAACTACTTAGAGCTTCAGAAGAGATATGACTGATGACGCCAGACAATATGCACCAGCAACAGAACGCAACCGCGAACCTATCT
>JAAHHL010001136.1 GCA_010672185.1 Caldora sp. SIO3E6
GACCAGGCGGCAGGGGCCTTTGATATCTAATTGATGGCATTGATGGCTATGTTTGCCTTGCTTTACCACAATCGGCGGCTCATTTTTATTGTTCTTGGCATTGCTGGCAATGGTTTGCCGGTTGATAACGACGCAGGTTTCCACTTGTCTGGGGCGCTTGTACCAAGTGCCTTTCGGGCCTCTGCGTCCGGCGGTGACCACGGGCATTCCTTTATATAGAGGAATCATCCAGACCCGACCTTGCTTGGTGGCACCTTTGATTCGCCCTTGAGAGAGAAGGCGGCGGACTCTGGCATTAGAGATGCCTAGCATGAAGGATGCTTCTGTGCTGCCGACGTGGGTTTGGTTGTTCATTATTTTTGCCTTACTATTGCGTGCTAGTTTTAGTTTAGCGGGGGGTGAATCACAATGTCAAGCAATTGATGGACAATACTTTCAATAATCACCCTACAGGCGATCGCACTATAATGGCCAAAGGTTTCATCCGGCAGCACGGTGATACCGGATTCGCTGGGGGTAATGCTTAGATTGTGGTTGGAGCTGTCAAAGATATGATACTGTGGGCGAATCGGCTGGGGGGTCTGACCCCTCTCCAAACCCCTCCCCTAAGAGGAGAGGGGCTTTCCGGCCATTGGTGTCAACTTAAGGTGAAAAGCGCTTGAAGTAGAGGCAATTCATGAATTGCCTCTACCATATTTCTCACAAATTATGCGATCGCAGTGTCATTGGTGACAATTTAAAGGGTGGTGCATTTTGTCAACTCCCATATATGGTGTTTGGGGGCTAAAAAAGACCCTATATATGGAAATACCCAAGGGTTAAGGAAAATTGTATTCTTCTTCCTCTGCTCCTCTGCTCCTCTGCTCCTCCGCTCCTCCGCTCCCTTGACAACGGCATTTTTGCCTTAAGTTGACACCAATGCTGCGAACCAAGCATCTGTAATCAAATTTCCTTTGGCATTTACTTGTTGACAAGCTTTTATGAAGGTTGACCAATGATTAGGAGAAGGTCTGACTATGCAACAATTTAGCGGTTGTTTTAAGGCATTAGTAAATGCAATTACCTCTGCTAACGAACTTGGATGTTTAAAGATTTTATTGTTTGTTGTAATGCGAATCATGCCCATAAGAGCTAACTCTGCTAATCCATATTTTTCAGGTCCATTGATCAAATTTAGTAACCAAGCTCGATATTCTTGATGTCGAGGACTATCCTGGCGGAAAGCATAGACTAAGATATTCACATCTAACAAATTCATAGATGACCTTCCATCAGATCAATTAAGTCAGAAGTACGATCGAGGTTAACTCCAGGCTGCACACCGCCAGCACCAGAAGTTGGTAAATCATATTCAAAGTGTTGCAAGGCTATGTCTTGATCTAGCATTATCCCTTGTGTTTTCAGAGCCCATCTAATTGATTCATTGATAATTTCATCTAATGATATTCCTCTTTCTTGGGCTTTTTGCTGACACAGTATTAAAACTTCATCCTGAATATCAAGGGTTGTTTTCATAATAGCTAAACCTTAAGCGAGAGGAGCAATAAGAGGTATTTGTAAAACTTTACCTCCTTATTGTAGTTGATCGTCGCTTTCATAATCTATCATTAATCAACTTTAGATATAACAAAGAATTGATAACTAAAAAACAATGGCTACACCAGAACCCAAAACCCAATGGCAGTATTTAGAAAAGCGTCCTCACCCTTGGCGACAGCAGCTTTACATCAAAGGGAGAAAACAGAGGGTTTTCACCCTTTGGATGGATATGCTTGTTAATGAATTGACCCCAGAAGAGGTCGCCGAAAATAAAGAACTACCTTTAGCGGCAGTTCAGGAAGCGATTGAATATTGTCAAACCCATCAAGAGCTTTTACACAAGGAAGCGGCTCTTGAGAGACGTCATCTAGAATAAAGATGTGTAACAGCCCACTCTTGAGTGTTGGGTCTCGTTGCCTCGAACCAACCTACATCTATTCCATTATTTTAGTGCGATCGCACCTTGTAAATCATCAAGCTAAAATTGATGTATTAGTTAATAAACAAGCCAAACAATGGAAACAATTGAAATAGCCCAAGCCGTCTTGAAAATTAATGAATTACTCGAAATAGTCGCCAACGGTCAGGAAATTATTATTGCCAAAAACCATGAGCCGATAGTTAAATTAAGTGCTGTAAAAACAAAAAAAAAGCGTGCTTCTTTATTCGGTAGCGATCGGGATATCATCACAATTAGCGATGACTTCGATGAACCATTAGACGATTTTATAGAATATATGTAATGAAATATTTATTAGATACTCATGCTTTAATTTGGTTCTTCTCAGGTAATCCTAAATTGAGTGAAAGAGTACGAATATTGATGGACAATGAGGAACAGACTAAGCTAATTGGCTTAGCAAGTGTATGGTAAATGGGCATAAAACAAAGCAAAGGCAAACTCACATTGGCACTTCCATTAGAACAATATATTTACAATAAGCTAACCTTAGAAGACTATGAAATTTTACCTATAACCATTAAACAATTAGCTAAAATAACCACCCTTCCCTTTCATCATCATGACCCCTTTGATAGGTTATTAATAGCTCAGTCCATCACAGAACAAATACCCCTTGTAAGTAAAGATACAGCCTTTGAACCATACGAAATTGAAGTTATCTGGCATTAGATTAATACTCCATAACCTCACGGGGTGCTTGTCACCCCGTGAGGTTATTTCTTTTCTCCTGACTCCTTCAAATATTCTTTGATTATCGGGTACACATGGTACTTCCATAGCAATTGAGCTAACTCGTCCTTGAACATTTGCTTATCATTCTCCTCCTC
>JAAHHL010001137.1 GCA_010672185.1 Caldora sp. SIO3E6
TCCCTACCCTAAGGTTGAACGCAATTTGGCGTGGGATTTATAGCCTAAGTGTTCAAAAAATCGTAAGTTCTCCTTTGTATCTCTACCTCCCCACACCTCCCACACTCCCCACACTCCCCACACCTTTTTTCGTGCGCCCCGACCCTAACATGCCTTGTGTTTCTACAGAAAACCTAAATTCACTGGAGCTTTACACAAAAGCTCCAGATACTTACAACAGCTTTATAGCTAATTTTTCAGTACCAGTTTAGGATAATAAATAAGTAAGAGATTAATGTAAATCTAGCTCTTAATAAACAATCATCTGTTTAAAAAAACCGTGCTGGGGCATTTTACCACAGAAAAACAATTCGATAGAGAGAGGTAATCCCATGAATTTAGTAACATCTTTAGCCAAACGTTTTCTGTTGTTAACTGCCCCAGTCGTAGCAAGTTCGGCTCTCGTTGCATCACCGAGTCTTGCAGCTACTTTTGCTTTTTCTGAATCCTATTTGGAGCTGGATGGTTTTAGTCATAAACCTGGCTCACTGAACACTTTGGCTGTTACTGAGACTTTTACCTTTGCAGAGTCTGGTGCTGTTGAGGCTACAGGTTCGGCAGTTGCCTTTTTTGGATATGATCCCAACGATAATCAGGGAAATAACGATGCATCTCCAGTTGCTTTCAACCATTCTCTCAGCACAGCTGAAGGTGAGGGGACAAGTTACTCTGGTGTAGCAAAGAGTGGTGCAGCAGTTACAGGATATAACTTTTCAGTCAAAGCTGGTGAAACTTTTTCCTTCGGTTTCCGGGGTTTTCTCGACCTTTTCACCTCCATTGACACTCCAAAAACGGAAAGAGCTAGGGCAGCTGGAGGTGCATTCTTTCATGTGTATGACACAAGTGACGACAATAATTGGACTCTGTTAGACTCTTTCGATATTTTTGCCAATATATTCACTTCAGATCAGGGAAATGGAGACTTTATTTCGCCACTTCAACACAGTGACAACATTGCACTGAATCCAGGGAGTACAGGGGTAAATAATAGTTTTGGCGGAAACGAGGAATCTGCTAGTGCTGACTTTGATGGTTCCTATTCACGTACTTTTGAGAATGCAACTTCTGTAACTCTCGTAGAAGCTAAGGGTAATTATGCCAAAGCTGAAGGTGTTCCTGAGCCTTCCTTTATGATAGGTTCACTTTTATTCACCTTGATGGGGGCTGGGTATAGAGCCAAAAATAAAAATCGTAAGTCAAGCTCAACGGTTAGTGAATAACTCTCTGGAGAAATACACTCAGTATTAGTGGAATAGTCCAAGATACCCAGATACCCGACTTCTTCAAGAAGTCGGGTATCTCAAAGTTGAGGGTCTGAATAAAGCAAACCCTACTTAGGGTCTGCTGAATAAGTGTGGAAGCCATACCAGATTCGTCTTTCAATCATGCAGGAAGTCAAAAAATCCCAAGAAATTGCATCTCTTAGCTCAAAAACCTGGCATCAACCCGGGTAACCTTGGGGG
Source organism: Caldora sp. SIO3E6 (assembly GCA_010672185.1). GTDB lineage: Bacteria > Cyanobacteriota > Cyanobacteriia > Cyanobacteriales > Coleofasciculaceae > Caldora. The sequence goes on from JAAHHL010001137.1 coordinate 1,503, forward strand.
ATGCAGATGCCCAAAACAGCGGATAAATGCTGCATTCATTCTTACTTATTACTTGTTACTTGTTACTTGTTACTTATTCTCCCAAGCCCTACTTAGTGATAGAAACAGAACTTGATGATGAGCGACTGCTGCTATAACCATTAGAAGAGATGTTGAGTGTGATGTTTTGAGTAATTATACTCTCACTGTCACCAAATGCATAGGCAATGCTCTTAGCTTCAGCAATACTTCTGCCGTCAGTAGAAATTATTCGTCGTTTGAAAATTTTTCTGTATTCCATAATTAACTTCCTTTCTCTAGATTAAATTTCGATTTAGGTTGGGTAGAATGTTCGCGTAGCGTCTCCATAGGATAAGTGAAACCCAAGTTAGTAGATTTCTTGCCAAAGTCAGAATGACTCAATTTCAGCTATAAATCATATAGTTAACTTCACTATCTAACCACTCTTTAAACATTCCCTCAAGAATCTCGTCATATCTTTTGGGGGTTAGTTCAGCAGGAAGAAATTCCTTAACCATCAACAGATGATGTCCTTCTTGGGTTTGGAGAGGGCCAATCACCTCTCCAATTTGCCCACTAAAGACAGCAGTTGCTATATCTGGTTTTAGTTCCCAGCGGTCGATAGAACCAACAAAACCACATTGATTTCTGCGGTTTTCATCCAAATCGTAAAGATTAGCTGCTTCATAAAAGCTGATTTCCCGTTCTTCAATTTGATAGAAGAGTTCTTGGGCAACTTTAGCATCAGCTACAGTAAATTGATAAAGGGAAACCTGCTCAAAATTAATTCGATTTTGAGCAAAATATTTCTCTACCTCCTGGCCAAATAGAGATTCGGCTAATTTTTGCCAAAGTAAGCGATCGCAAATTCCGGCTTCCCAGTCATCTGGGGTGATCATCTGCTCTTCTAACCAAGCCAAAGTATCTGCTGCCTTTTCTAAACGTTTTTCGCGGCGCTGGCGGTCGGCTTCGGCTTGAATTTCTTCTGGAGTAATGGTAATATTTCTTTCCTGTGCAGCTTTAGTAATTACTTTTTGATATAAAATTTTCTGGTAGACTTCCTGGAACTGTTGTTGTTGTTTCAGGTAGTTAACAATTTCCTCCGGTTCTATAGATGCCCTTGCAAGATTCATGACTTCGCTTTTTAACTTGGTTTTTTAGCGGTTTAGTTTATCACAACCACAAGACTTACAGCGCTTTGCGCTGTATTGAAGTACAGCAGACAGAAGTCCCCCTTGGCAAGGGGAATGTGAGGGGTCAGCCATTGGGGACAAGTTAAAGGGTGGTGCATTTTGTCAACTCCCATATATGGTGTT
>JAAHHL010001138.1 GCA_010672185.1 Caldora sp. SIO3E6
CTCAAATATTCCTAATCCAGTGCCAATCAAGGCAAATAGAATTGCCACACCCCCCAAGGAGAAAGCCACAGGGTAGCCTAAGGGTAGCAAAACCAAAGCTCCCAAAAACATCAGCGGTCCTAACCACTCATAAGCTAGAGTCATCTTCTGCCTCCTGGGAACCCAGCTGGTTAGTCAGAATCGCGAAGTTTTTAATAGCCTCGGAAATTCCTTGAACAATTAGGAGTACAAATCCCACAATAATCATCGATTTAATCGGAGCACGGGGCAAACCGCCAGGATCAGGAGAGAGTTCCCAAATTTGCCAAGAAGCGAGAATTGCTTTCCAAGAAAAGAAGATAACCATAATGCTAAACGGAATCAGGAATAGCAAGGTTCCCAGCAAGTTTGCCAGAGCCCTCCGTTGCTTATTCCAATTGCTGTAGAGCACATCAACTCGCACATGGCCATTATGCTTGAGGGTATAGGCGGCTCCCATAAGGAAAATAACATCAAATATGTACCATTGGGATTCAATAAACCCATTGGAACTTAAATTTCGGTGTAGGAGGTTCCCCAAATAGCGGCCAATGACATTCCATACCCCAATCAACACCATAAACAGCACCAACCAATAAGTAAATCGACCGATGCGTTCATTGAAGTTGTCAATCAGCCGGGAGAGGCGTAATAATGTCTGCAATGCTTTAGACTTCCTTGATTTCCAGGAAATATGTTACCCCAAAGGAAGCACAAATTGTCTTTTATTATACCCTTATTGTACTTCTTTAATCATCTAAGTCCCATTAAGTTGCACATTATAGAATTGTTGCAAAATATTGACAACTGACGACCTTGTCAATCAAAAAGTTTGTTAGAGGTTATAAGGGAGCGATGCTTGCCGTAGCTTACAATATTCCTCAAAACCTTGAGCGATTAAGGTGTCAGACTTTTTCCGCAAGCCCTAATTCAATTTGCGATCTGCTTTTCCCCAATTGCGAGGATATCGACAATGCCTTTAAAATCTGCGATTTTGTTTAATGGAGCCGCTTCGTTAATTGCCCAAGAAGTTGGAATGCTGGACTTATTGCTTGGCAATATTACGGATGTTCCAGGTGTAGGCTTGAACATCCCGCAAGATGTAAAATTTATCGGCGGTCTGAGTTCGGGCTCACTGATGACTTTTTTTGTAAACGCCGCTTTTAGTGAAAATCCTGCTCTTACATGGGATTCTTTCAAGAACGACATTCTTTTTCCCCTCAAGACTGAAGACGTATACAATGGAACACATGGTCTTTTTCAGCCTTACAATACCGAACCCCTCAACTCGCTTTTAACCAGGATCTGCAACCAAGTAAATTATCACACCCTCACAGACTTGCCGTTTGATAGTGCAATTCTGACAGTAGCAAAGGTGAATTATCGGACATGCTGGCTTAATAATATTCCACAAGTTATCAACAAACTTCCCCAAGGTTACTTTCATGTTTATGAAAGTATTAGGCAACACGAGCTTGATCTTGAGTTGGTTTCTTCGTTAATGTGCTCCACCGCTATTCCTATATTATTCCCGCAACAAGAACTTTACTACCAAGATGGTGATGGCAAGCAATCCATCACCAAGTATTCTGGCTTAGATGCACATTTTTGTGATGGTGGCACCATCGGTATTTTCCGGAGATTTGAGGAGTTCTTCGAGATCTACGGCGAAAAATTTGATAAGATTTACTTTATTTCTCCCAACTTTCCTAGTATTGAGGAAGAAGCATTCAAACTCATAGACGCAGTGGCTCCGAAACTTGCGGCAGCAAAGCTCGATTCGCACCACATTATCGACCACCACACCAATGAATGTATCCAAGAACTCAAGGAATACAATTCCGACTGTCGCTTGGCTAACTATATTTATTATTGCCAGCCGGAAGTCAGTGGTTATAACCCATTGAATTTCAGCGAAGAAACGGAACAATATAACGACACAATTAGCTGGGGAAGGTGCAACCCAGACAAGATTGCCATCGATATTAATAGTATTTGCTAGTGGTTAAACAGTGCTACTTTTGTACTGGCAGGATGCTAGTTCCACCTACTGGCAGGATGCCAGTTCCACCTACTGGCAGGATGCCAGTTCCACTCAAAACCAAAATTTCCAAACAACCCAAATTTGTAGTGTGACAGTTCAGGGTCGGAATGTGGGTTATCCTATTCCCCATTCCCCATTCCCCGCGCCGTTAGGCGCTCATTACTCCATGACAGTTCTTTTACCTGCCATTGCTCCTGTCGCCTTCATCATCCTCATTGGTTTCCTCGCTTATCGCACTTTATCCCTAGAGAGTCGAACCCTTTCTCAACTAACTATTTATCTCCTCACACCAGCCCTAGTGGCAGACAGTTTGTATCGAACTACCCTGTCTATCGAAACTAGTGTGGGTTTAGTTACCTCGGTGGTAATTACTTCTTTGATACTATATCTGTTGGCTTGGGGACTAGGCAAAATCTTCAAGTTGCCCGAACCCTCACAAAAAAGCTTGATTGCTACTACTTTATTTTCCAATAATGGTAACCTCGGTCTTCCTGTAAACGCTTTTGTTTTCAACGAACCAGGATTGGAAAGAGCTGTAGTCTATATGATTACTACTGGCTTGCTAATGTTTAGTATTGGTCCAGCTTTGCTCAAAGGGGGAGGCATCGCTGAAGGAATGCGCTTAACCCTCAAGCTTCCCCTACTTTGGGCAATGTTAGGGGGATTGAGCTTGCGTCTATTTTCCGTCGAATTGCCTCTACAGCTAGATAAGGGTATTCAGCAGTTGGGTGCAGCAGCTATCCCCGTTGCTCTGAA
>JAAHHL010001139.1 GCA_010672185.1 Caldora sp. SIO3E6
CGGCACGTGCCGTGTAGACTTGGTTGTTGGTTGTTGGTTATTGGTGCTCTGTCATTATTGTTCGACCAACAAACGACAAACGACAAACAACAAACGACAAACAACAAACAACTAATCAACCTTAAACTGATCAGTACTATCCTGGAGGTTCTGAGCCATCATCAGGAGGTCTTGGAAAGACAGAGAAATTTGGATAGAATCTTCAGAAGTTTGGTTAGCGATCGCTGCCACATCAGTCATCGTTTTCGTTACCGATTGAAACTCCTGAGCCTGTACCTGAGTTGATTCAGTAATACCTTCAACCAAATTGCTAATTTGGCTAGTAGCTTCCACAATCGCACTCAAATTCTGACGGGCATCCTGTACCATAGCTGTTCCCTGAGCTACCTGCTGAATACCTGTTTCCATAACCGTCGATACTTCAGCTGTACCCTGCTGAATTTCCTGCACTAGCTGCTCAATCTCACTAGTAGCCTCAGCAGACTGACGTGCCAGAGAACGCACCTCATCGGCAACCACAACAAAACCCCTGCCATACTCACCAGCCCTAGTCGCTTCAATCGCCGCATTCAATGCCAGTAGTTGGGTTTGGGTCGTAAAATTACTAATTAAATTGACCACCCGCGAAACCTTTTGGGAAGACTCACTCAAGCGCTTAATACGCTTACTAGTTTCTGCCACTGTCTCCCGAATATCCATAATCCCTTCTACCGTGCGGTTCATCGCAGCATCCCCTTCCTGCACAGTATGGTTGGCTTGTTGAGCAGCAACCTCCACCTGTTGAGCACTCATCTCTACTGCTTCGGTAGCATTGACCATCATCTGAATTTGTGCTAGGGCTTGACCAAGAGCCTGGAACTGCTGCTGAGCTTGCTCACTAAGACCAGTAATCGCAGACTCACTACCCTGAGAAGTTTTGGCCACCTGCCTCGAAGCTGTTTGCACCTGCTTCACTAGCCCCCGCAGACTTTGCAGCGTATTGTTATAAGCATCAGCGATCGTACCCACCTCATTCTCCGTCACCGTCGCCCGGACAGTTAAATCCCCATTGAGAGCAGGTCGCACCGCCGACAACAAATGGATCACATCCTGTTGAAGCTGTTCTTTCGTAGTCTTTTCACTTGCCGCCGCCAAAGTCAACTGCTCAGTTTGCTCTCGGAGTTGCTCCAAATACTCAGCCTGCTGCAAAGCCAAACCTACCTGTACCCCAACCTGAACTAGCAAATTAAGGTCTATCTGCTCCCACTGACGGGGTGCATCATGTTGATAAGCTCCCAGTAACCCCCAGAGTTGCTCACCTTTAAAAATAGGCACAACCATGTAAGCCTTCGTTCCCCAACGTTTTAGCTGCCTGATGTGATACTTATCCAAATCCGCAGTATCCCGTTCAACCTGATCGATATTGTCTACACTCAGAGTTTCCTTACTGCGATACCGCCCTCCCCGAGTTTCTTGGAGATAAGGGTCTTCATCATAAGCCAACTCAGTTCCCACGATTTTGAGCCAATCGCTGCCAACATTTTCCACCACAAACTCCCCACCCCAATCAGTATTAAAGCGGTAAACTGCCACGCGATCGCACTTCAACTGTCTCCTTAATTCCTGAAGAGCCAACTGCCACAAATGATCCAAAGAGAAATCCTCCTGAATCAGCACTAATCCCAGCCGGTAGATCAGTTGGCTATAAACAGTCCCCCGCTCAACGGAAGTCGCCAACTTTTGTGACTGAACCCGCAGTTCCTCAATATACTCAGCCTGTTTAACTGCAACTCCAAACTGTTTACCAATCTGAGCCAGTAAATTAACTTCCTCAGGTTGCCAGTAACGAGAACCCGAATTTTGATAAGCTCCCAGTAAACCCCAGAGTTTGTCCCCAGCAAAAACTGGTACAATCACATAAGCCCTCACCTCGAACTGGTCTAAAATTTCTCGGTGACAGGGAGCATGGGTAGTCTCATCAATATCATTAACCACAAAACGGTCATGCTGACGATACCGACCACCCTTAGTTTGCTGTAAAAAAGTATCAGGCCAAACAGTTTCAATACCAGGTCCGACCAACTTCACCCAGCCTTTAGCCACCGACTCCGCCACAAATTTACCACTCCAGTCAGCATCAAAGCGATAGACTGCCAAGCGATCGCACTTCAGCAGCTGTCTTACCTCTTTAGTTACCGTCTGAAAAATCGTATCAGTATCAGAAGTTTCGCGAATTTTGTCGATGACGCTAGCAACCGCCTGCTGTCGTTCTGCCACCTTCGTTGCTTGTTCAATCGATTCCACCTGCCGCACTGCAACCGACAACTGCTTTACCATTTGAGACAGACAATCCACATCTACTGTCCGCCAGTGACGAGAGCCAGAATTCTGGTAAGCAGCCATCAAACCCCAAAGCCTTTCCCCAGCAAAGACCGGCATAATCAAATAAGCTCTAGCCTCAATTTCCTCCAACAAATCCAGATAACAAGAACTGAAACCAACTTGTTGAATATCCTCAACCACTAAAGGTTCATTCCGGCGATAATAATTACCCTGGTTTTCCTGTAAATGAGTATCAAAAGGCCAAGTCTTTTTCGTATTCGGTCCTACCAGTGGCGTCCAACCTGTAGTTACCGACTCCGCCACAAAAGAACCACTCCAATCTGGGTTAAAGCGATAAACCACTACGCGATCGCACCCCAGTTGCCGTCGAACTTCCTTGGTTGCTGTCCGGAAAATACTGTCAAGGTCAGCATTATTGCTAATCTTCTCGATTAGTTTACCCTTAGCCCTTTCCCACTCCAGCTGTGCTAGGTATTCCGTCTGTTGCTGAG
>JAAHHL010000114.1 GCA_010672185.1 Caldora sp. SIO3E6
TATCAAGGAAACCGTTCAACCCCACGAAATTTTGCTAGTAGTGGATGCGATGACAGGGCAAGAAGCGGCAAACCTTACCCTCACCTTCCACGAACAAATTGGTATTACTGGAGCAATTCTCACTAAACTAGATGGTGATAGTCGCGGTGGAGCCGCACTCTCCGTTAGGCGAATTTCTGGTCAACCAATCAAATTTGTCGGTGTTGGGGAAAAAGTAGAAGCACTGCAACCCTTTTATCCTGAGCGCATGGCATCCCGGATTCTCGGTATGGGAGATGTTCTCACTCTGGTGGAAAAAGCCCAAGAGGAGATTGACATCGGTGATGCTGAGAAGCTACAGGAGAAAATGCTTACCGCCAAATTTGACTTCAGTGATTTTATGAAGCAAATGCGGCTGTTGAAAAGTATGGGTTCCTTGGGTGGTTTGATGAAGATGATTCCAGGGATGGGTAAACTCTCTGGGGATCAACTCCAACAAGGAGAAACTAAACTCAAGCAATCGGAAGCGATGATTAGCTCTATGACTCAAGAGGAGCGCCGTAACCCAGATTTGCTAGCGAGTTCCCCCAGTCGTCGCCGTCGCATTGCCAATGGTTCTGGCTATACAGAAAGAGATGTGGGCAATTTAGTAAGCGAGTTTACCAAAATGCGATCGCTTATGCAACAAATGGGTCAAGGGGGAATGGGAATGCCAGGAATGGGAATGCCGGGAATGGGAGGTATGTTCGGTGGTGGTATGGGGGGTAATCGTCCCCAACCCGGTTGGCGCGGTGGTCCTTCTAAGAAGAAGAAAAAGGCTAAGAAGAAGAAAGGATTTGGGCAGCTTTAATTGTAGGTTGGGTTAAACAAAGTGAAACCCAACATTAGCACAAACATCTTGCTCGCATTTGACATCTAGCGAGCAAGATGATCGCACTACGTGTCATAAATAACTAAATTTCCATCGTTTTGAAAAGTTAACAGATAGTTGTTGCATGTTCTCCAAGTTGTTCCTCTCGGAAATTCTTTATTTCTATTCCCAGCCCGAATTTCGATATTCCTGCATACGTTCCCTTGTGCTACCTGTTGAGCTGTGGAATTAGAACTAGCTGGAGTTGGAGCGGGGATTACAAACAATAGAGGAAACACAAAGATAAATTTTTTCAGGAAGCTTATCATAGCTCTTAAATTAGTACTTGCTCCGAATTATCTTGTCCGTTAGAGTTTGATCGTATAAAATGTTACATGTCAACCTGTTACAGGTTAAATCTAGATCTAGCTTAAATCTTCAAAAGTCAATTTCAGAAAGCGCTCCAGAATTTGTAGCAAAAGTCTTGACTTAAAAAAAAAGTAATTTATTATACTTCATGGGGGTGTTTTCAATCCCATTACCGAATTGCTATAGTAACTAGTGCAGCGGGCGTGGAAATAACTGAGCAGCTAAAATCTCCTTGTCCTCCTTGTCCTCCTTGTCCTCCTTGTCTCCCTTGTCTCTTTTGAGGTGCTCAAGGACTTCTGCCTAGCTGCACTAGTACAGCGCAGCGGAAATAACCCAAAGTGTGAAAAAAGGTTAAAAACCTTACTGTATAAGCTTTATTCCCTTCTGCCTCCTGCCTTCTTGCGCTAGCGATCGCGCTTTAATAAATAATGCCTAATGTTCAACTTAGTTCCAGACTACAAAAGCGACTCACAATTACCTCAGAACAACTAGTCAAATTTTGCCAGCGGTGGCAGGTAGCTGAACTTGCCTTGTTTGGTTCTGTGTTACGGGACGACTTTAAAGCTGAGAGTGATATTGATATTCTTGTCTCTTACCAACCTACTGCCAAACGAGGACTCTGGGAAAAAATCAGTATGAAAGAAGAACTCTCATCTTTACTGAAGCGTGAAGTCGATTTAGTCAGCAAAAAGGCGATTGAACGAAGCCAGAACTGGATTCGGCGTAGAAATATTCTAGATTCGGCTGAGGTTATTTATGTCGCGTAATCAAGAAGCTTTAGTCGATAATCCCGGAAGGGCGTAGCATTGGCGGAACAAAACTTTGTTTTTATGGGCAATATGCCAGCGCCAATGCTACGCCCCTACAGACAATTATCGAATGGGTGCAAGAAGTCTCATAGCTTAAGTTGACACCAATGAACATCGGGGCAACAATTGTTGAATTCTCGACAAAACTTATTCTGTCCCAATGCTACGCCCTCCGATTATCGGTCAAACCCAAGCGATCGCTCTTCTTTCCCTCAAGCAGATAACTGTCCCGTCAGATCTTGCTCAGCTTGAGCTTCTGCCGCTAGGCGTCTTTCTTTGTCCAGCCTACGTTTTTTAGCATAAAGCTGAATTGATGCTGCCATCACAATAATCAGACCGAAAACTAACCAGGCACTGATATCTGTGGGAAAACTATTCTTAAATACTGCCAGCATTACAATGACTAATAGCAGTATAGTAGGTGCTTCATTGAGAGCGCGGAACTTTTGACCACTCCATTGACACTCTCCTGCCTCTAATTGTCGCATCAGCCGACCGCAGTAAAAATGATAAGCCAGTAAAGCTACGACGAAAGCTAGTTTAATATGCATCCAGCCAGATTTTAACACTTCTGGTTCAGTGGTCAGTAGACCAATCGCCATTGCCACCGTCACTACCATTCCTGGCATGGTAATGATGTGATAAAGACGTTTTTCCATTATTTGATACTGATTTTTCAAAATTGTTTGAGCCGGTTCTGGCTCTTGGGAAGCTTCTGCGTGATAGACAAAAAGACGCACCAGGTAAAACAACCCAGCAAACCAAACAACAACGCCAATTAGGTGAAAGGCTTTAAACCAGAAATAAGCCATGAAGTATTTCCTCTAGGTGATAATTTGAGTAGGATAGGCATTTTTGATCCTACTGGTTTTGTGTGGCAACTTTCTAGCTACGGAACAAATTTATACAAAATTGAACAGAGTAGATTTTTTTTATGACTCATTTTGGTATTATCTGTCCTGCTGCTGCTGGTCATCTTAACCCAATGACAACTTTAGGTTACGAACTGAAACAGCGTGGTCATCGTGTCACTGTAGTGGGCATAGAAGATGCTCGACTGAAGACGGTAGCAGCCGGATTAGAATTTCAGGTAATCGGTGAGTCCGATTTTCCTCAAGGAGCAACAAAAGATTTATATACCCAACTGGGTAAGCTGAGGGGATTTGAGGCATTTCAATATACGCTCAAGTGGATTACCAATGAAGCACAAACGTGTTTTAGGGATGCTCCGGAAGTCTTGCAAATGCTAGGGATAGAAGCACTATTAGTAGATCAAGCTTCTCCAGCAGGAGGAAATGTAGCCGAATATCTAGATATTCCTTTTGTAAGTGTATGCAGTGCCATAATGTTCAATCAGGAAATCAGTGTTCCTCCCTTTAATACTCCTTGGAATTATAATCCTTCATGGTGGGGACTTCTACGCAACCGACTGGCTTATGCAATGCTGACTCGTATTGGGAAATCTATGAGAGAATTAATCAATTCCTATCGTCAGGAATGGAACTTATCTGTGAGAAATAACATCGATGATAACTATTCCCAACTTGCTCAACTAAGTCAACAGCCTGCCGAGTTTGAATTTCCCCGAAAAGAATTACCATCGATTTTTCATTTCACTGGTCCCTATAGTAATCCCATCAGTCGAGAACCTGCACTTTTCCCTTACGACAAGTTAACTGGACAACCACTGATTTATGCCTCTCTGGGGACTTTACAAAATCGACTGCTATGGATTTTTCAAATGATTGCTGAAGCTTGTGTAGGTTTAGATACTCAATTAGTCATTGCTTTAGGTGGTGGCGCTGCTCCAGAATCATTGCCAGAATTTCTGGGAAATACCTTAGTTGTTGGTTATGCACCGCAATTAGAACTACTACAACAAGCAACCCTTACCATTACTCATGCAGGAATGAATACTACCCTAGAATCTTTGAGTAATGGAGTGCCCATGGTCGCTATTCCCATTACCAATGATCAGCCAGCAGTAGCAGCGAGGATAGCTTGGACAGGTACAGGAGAGGTTGTACCTCTCAAAGGTTTAAGTGTTCCTAGGCTTCGAGGTGTAATTGAGCAGGTACTGAAAGAAGATTCCTACAAAAAGAATGCTTTGAGGCTACAAGAGGCGATTCGTAGAGCTGGAGGAGTGAAGCGAGCAGCTGATATTATTGAGCAGGTGGTTGCTACAGGGAAACCAGTTACTTCTCTCACCACTATCAAGTAAAACTTATTAGCCAATAGTTCTATCCTTATGCCAATTACAATGCCAGAAGTTCAGCTTCCCAATGGAATGCAAATATTTTGTTTACAGGAAGAAGAAGTACCCGTTCTCTACGAACAGATTCAAGATTACATTAAATATGGTATCGAACTACATCAAGACGATACGGTATTTGATGTAGGAGCTAACATTGGTTTGTTTGCCTTATGGGCATATCAAAAATGTCAGACAAATGTTAATATTTATGCTTTTGAACCTATCCCCACCATTTTTAATGTACTACAGGCTAACGCTCAACGCTTTGATGCAGAGAAAATTAAAGTCTTTCCCTGTGGACTTTTTCAGGAATCTAAAAGTGTAACCTTCGCTTATCATCCCAATGCCACCATGTTATCTACTGCATATACAGAAGAGTTATCGGAGTTACAACAGCAACTGCAAGGGGCGATTATTCGCAATATTAAATATGCACCTAAATCCTTTCGTTGGCTACGTTGGTGCCCATCCTTCCTGCGTTCACTGCTCATCACCAATCAATTACAAAGAGCTTTTCAAATCGAGCCAGTTACTTGCCAATTAAGAACTGTCTCAGAGATTATACGGGAACACAAGATTGAACAAATTGATTTGCTGAAGATAGATGTAGAGAAAAGTGAGTTGGATGTACTTTTAGGCATCGAAGCTCAGGATTGGCAAAAGCTAAAACAAATTGTTGTTGAAGTTCACAATATCGAGGATCGACTGCAAAAAATTACGACTTTACTCAAAGAACACGGTTTCAGTGAAATTAAACTTGAACAGGAAGCGATTCTCAATGGTTCTAATCTTTTCAATCTGTATGCTTGGCGACGATAAGACTCAAGTTATTTAGTGTACCGCATTATAGCGGAAACCGCTGTATTATTGAGCAGGTTGTTGTTACAGGAAAACCGGTTTCGTCTTTCAAAACTTAGTGCGCTAAGTTCGCGGTTTGAGCTACTGGCGGGCGCAAGCATTGCGCCCCTATATCATGAATATTATCCCAATGTAGCCGGAATTGATATTACTCCCACTCAATCGTGCCAGGGGGTTTAGAGGTAATATCATAAACCACCCGATTGACTCCCTTAACTTCGTTGACAATTCGGTTAGAAATTATCTCCAATAAATCATAAGGAACCCGAGACCAATCTGCAGTCATACCATCTTCACTGGAAATAAAGCGTAAAACAATTGGGTGAGCGTAAGTCCGTTGATCCCCCATAACACCGACACTCCTTACTGGTAGCAGCACTGCAAAAGCTTGCCAAAAGTCATGATATATTCCCTGCTGATTAATTTCCTGGCGGACTACGAAATCTGCATCTCGCAAAATATTGAGTCGTTCGGCTGTGACTTCTCCAATGATCCGAATCGCTAACCCTGGGCCGGGAAAGGGGTGTCGTCGTACAATTTCTTCAGGTAAACCAATAGAACGACCAACTTTACGTACTTCGTCTTTGAAGAGTTTGCGCAATGGTTCAACGAGTTTGAAGCAGAGGTCCTTCGGTAAGCCGCCAACATTGTGATGGCTCTTGATTTTTACTGCCACTCGCTCCCCGGTTTTGGGATCAACATTAGTGTCAGCAGATTCAATTACATCAGGATAGAGTGTACCTTGAGCAAGATAATCAAAAGGTCCAAGGCGTTTTGACTCTTCTTCAAAAACGCGAATAAATTCGTGACCGATGCGGCGACGCTTTTCTTCTGGGTCAGTAATACCCTCAAGTCGAGCCAGAAACCGTTCCCGAGCATTGACATATTCTACCGGAATGTGAAATTCATCTCCAAAGAGTTTCATCAAGCGCTCTGGCTCTCCTTTCCGCATGAAACCTTGATCAATGAACATACATGTAAGTTGGTCACCAATTGCCTCATGGAGTAAGAAAGCTAGGGTGGAAGAATCAACCCCACCAGAAAGAGCTAGCAATACTCGTTTTTTGCCCACCTTGGCACGAATTTCTCGAATTGTTTCTTCCACAAAGGCGGCAGTTGTCCAGGTGGGCTCACAATCACAGATATGGTAAACAAAGTTGCGGATTAGGGCAAGACCGTCAACGGAATGGACTACTTCAGGATGGAATTGTACACCATACAGCTTTTTTTCGTGGTGCGCGATCGCAGCACAGGGGGTATTCTCGGTATGGGCTAGGGTTGCAAACTCATGGGGCAAATTCTGACAAGAGTCTCCATGACTCATCCACATGGTTGATCCTTCTTCGACATTGGTCAGTAAATCAGTGGGATCATCAATATATAGAGCTGCTTTACCATACTCAGCTCGTTCAGCTCGCGTCACCTCTCCACCAAGTTGCTGTACCATCAACTGCATACCATAACAAACCCCCAATATCGGTATACCAAGATGCCAAATTTCTGGATCACACAGAGGCGCTCCCTGATCATAGACAGAATTAGGACCACCGGAAAGAATAATTCCCTGGGGGTTAAGCTGTTGCAGTTGTTGAGCGGTGGTGCGATAGGAAAGCACTTCCGAATAAACTTGAGTTTCACGGATACGACGGGCAATCAGTTCAGAGTATTGAGAGCCAAAGTCCAAAATGACAATCATTTGGCGCACAAGTTGCTCTGGTACGAAAGTTGTCGATAAAGTCTCTAGATTTTGAGATGTTGGTTCTGTTGGTAGAGTAACTGATGTATCCGTCATGGCAATTAAGTGAGTTGGGAAAATTTTCACTGCTCAAGGCAAGTAAGTTGAGCAGTGAGAAGATATTGAAGAGAATAGATTGAGGTTGAGACTCTTTGGTTTCTGAGAAATTTAGACTCGTAGATATTCACTCAAAGTTAGCATAATTGGGAAAGCAACGTCTCACCGATTTTGCTGGTAACTATAATTTGGCGCTGGCGATTAAACAGTACACAGCCAACAGTCACCTCCTGCTCACTATGCTTACGGATATAGTCTTGACAGCGTCGGTCAATAGTGGAAGCGATCGCACTGTAAACTTGTTCTACCCAGTTACTGCCATCACTATTGTCCAATTGTTGGAGATATTCTAGTGCAGCTTCTGTTGTAGAGCTAGCAAAAACTTCCCGTACTGCTGCCGTTGGTAAACCCAGCTGAGCACAGTGAGCCGTCAGAATTTCCAATCTACCATCAGCGAGATGGTGGTGAGTATGAAAAATTCCCCCCGCCAGTTTAATCAGTTTACCGTGATAACCAAACAATAAAATTGCCGGTACTCGCTGCAATCCCCCTGTTACTAACAGAGGACCTAGCCAATTAGCTGTCTTCACCAACTGTTCTGGATTAATACCCATTCTCTGTGCTATATCTAAGCCATTTTCCCCCACACAAAATACTAAGGTGGGAGCCTGGGAGGATTCTCTAGCTTGAGCTAATTTGCTAGCCTTTAGTTGTAGTTCTTCCTGATAAGATGCCAATTGTCCAGGAGCACTCAAGGGTTGGGAAATACCGGTAGTTCCTAATAGGGAAAGTCCTTCTACTACACCGAAAGCCTCATTGGATGTACGTTGTGCTAGTAAGCGTCCTTCTGGGAGAATAATCGTCACCTGAATTTTTTCTGTCGGTGCTAGCAGACGCTCCAGATTGGTGTGGAGCAATTGTTCAGCGTAAGCATAAATTGCTGCTTTGCCATCAGCAGACAACTGTCTGCCAATACCTTCACCACCGATTAACTTTACCGGCTCGATTTGGTTGGGTTGTGCCCATTCTACTAATGCCCAAATAGGAGTATGGCGAGTAAGGTCAAGATTATCACCTGGTTGGGAGCGAGTTACCGCTAGTGCCATACCTTCCCGAATCCCCGCTACCTGTTCGATGGTAATTGTTGCTGTTTCCGGGGGTTGAATTAAGTCTATTGATACCGTTGCCACTGCTTGGGGTTGGCGTAACCAATGGATGGCAGCAACTGTGGCGGCGCAGGCAAATACGGGTAAGGTATATCCAGACTGAGGCTGGGAGATGGTCATTGCGGGAACTATGGGAGGATTATTTCATCTAAATTTCAATTTTAGATGTATTTTCTTGGGAGCATCATATTGTGGTTTTCAACAGATACAGCAATGACGGACTACGATAGCAGATTCGGCGGCAGTTATGTCATCATCTACTAGAAGAGTAATTTTTACAGCCTTATGAAGTTACACTCGCTGGATATAGAAAACTTCCGCGCTATTGATAAAATCTCTTTGGATTTTACAGATTATCTTAGTCGTCCTAGACCTATTAGTTTAATTGTTGGTCCAAACGGATCTGGTAAAACTTCTATTTTAGATGCCATTCATGTTGTAGTGAAAACCTTTGAAAATTCGGCTAATCCATCTTTAAGAGATGGTTTGCAATATAACGCTGAACAATTAGTTAGAGGTAGAGGAAATAAATCTAACATTATACTCAATTATTCTATTGAGAAAGATGAATCTGCGGCAATCAACGATGTTTATTCTTCACTCAACTTGTCACAACATTTTGATTTAGCAAAAGATAATCAACCCCCTCTCAATCATCCCGTTAAAGTATGTTGGACTTTTCCCAATATTAATAAATCCAGTAAAAGTGCATATGGCTATAAATATTTTAGTCAAAATCATGTTAAAGTTTTAGGCGCAAGGGGACGTGCATCGCAAGCAGTAAATAGAAATCTTCAGTATCCAGAGATATTTGACAGAATTGGTGGTGTTTGTTATTTAGATCAACGACGTACTGTTAGATTATCAAAAAATATTAATCTTCAACAAAGTGAAGAGAATATGATTCATAGTGATATTTTATATTGGCTTAATGAATATTATCGAAAAGAATTGACTTGGAATGAATCAAAATATGGAGAATCTTATTGGAAGAGAGTTAAAAGATTATTCGACAAAATATGCTATCCTGCTGAATTAATCGGTTTAGAGTCAGGACCAAGCTCGGATACTGTAATTCTCAAAAAGAAAGGCATAGAGTATGATTTATATCAAATGAGTTCAGGTGAACATCAAATTTTGAGAATTTTAGTTGGATTAGCAGCAGAAACTGCCAAAAATTCTATTGTCTTTATTGATGAACTAGAACTACATCTTCACCCAACTTGGCAAAAAAGGCTAATCCATGTTCTCCGAAACGATGAATCAAACAATCAATATATTTTTACAACTCATTCTCCTACAGTAACAATGATGTTTTATGATCATGAAATGATAACTTTGGGTAACTTGGTATAAAAATAAGGCAAATAATCAACTCCTACTTATATATCTTAATTGAAGGTGAACCAGATAGTCCAGAAGTGCAATTCATTGATCGAGTTGTCCCTAACCTCATTGATAAAGAAGTTCTTCATTTTCAGAATGTTGCTAATTTACAGCGAGATTAGACATCACAGTAATCCTAGCGATCGCTCGCTTAGCAACAAGTTTTCTATCTACTGAAATTCTTTTGCTATGTAACCAATATTTTCAATAATCTCGGCTACATTGCTGATGTGACAATTACCACTGTGGATTAACACCTCTTTATTTTCTAGTAAAAGAAACTCCCATGCTTCGCCGTCTGTGATGATACCATATACTTTAGGCTGTTCAAATTTTTTCCTAGTAGCATACATTTCTGCAATACATTGTCCAAGTCCATCAGAAAGTTTGTTGGGTTTTACCTCTACTACTGATATTATTGGAGGAGAGAAATCTAAAACTTCAAGAGTTAATGCGCCATCCCAATCACCATTGAGCTGATGTGGTAAATCAGGTGTCTCCTCTTTGGGTAGATCTACTGGTTGTTCAAAAAATAAACCCAGGTTATATGCAATACTAGCTTCTATCAATATTGGCGACACCAAAAGACCGAGTCTCGTTGCTTCGTTAGTATGAGCAATTCTAATTCGGGCTGCTAAACTATCAATCCTCTGTTGAAACTCTATATATGCTTTCTTGTCGTCCTTACCTTTGCTAACACTAAAAATGTTACTTAAGTTAATTGTGATTTTGAAAAATTTTTCTAATTGAGTTTTACCATAATCCTTGTATTCATTGTATGACATGAGAATCTCCTAAAAAAGGTTTTAGGTTTTAGATTTTAGGTTTTAAGGAATTTTCCACGAAGGTACAAGGTTTTTGAGCCACTCACGCTGGTTGGTTGAGATCCCCAGATCCCCGACTTCTTTAAGAAGTCGGGGATCTAAGAATTCGGGGATCTGAGAAGTCGCGGATGTACCAAAGTGGTAGCTAGTGCATAAAAATACCAACGCAGGTAGAGAGGAACCCACTTAAGTACCTGAAAACGACTTTGACCTTTGGTTCTTTCAAACCACTTGGCGGGTACTTCCCCAATCTGCCATCCCCGTCGGTGACATTTTACCAACAGTTCTAAACTAAAGGCCCAACCTTCAGTAGACTCAATCTCAATCTGCTCTAGTACTTTACTAGAAAATAGTCTAAAGCCACTGGTGGGATCGCGAGTTGGTAAACGAGCAATGTAATAGAGGGTGAAAGCTGCGCTTCTGACTAAGGTAGCCTTTAACCAAGGACATCCTTCCATACAACCACCGGGTATAAATCGGCTAGCTGCGACAATTTCACACCCCTCTTGAAATTTTTGGAACATTTGGTCAATAATGCCAGCATTGAAAGTATCGTCCGCTGGCATAACAATTACTGCTGGTGCGCTACTGTGCTCAATTCCTGTGGTGACTGCTCCAAAAACACCGGTTCCTTGATTTTTGACTAACAAAATATCGACCAAAGAAGCATTTTTGTACTCCTTCAAGGCGCTCAAAGTATTGTCTCCGTCATAGTCATAACAAATCAAGATACGGAAAGGAGTTTTGACTAAACAACGCAGAGGTTCAATCACATTGATGATATTTTCTCCTTCGTTGTAAACAGGGATAATAATGTCTATCGCGTTTCTCATTGGGGAATGGAGAATGGAGAATGGAGAATGGAGAATGGAGAATTGAGAATTGAGAATTGGGAATTGGGAATTGGGAATTGGGAATTGGGAATTGGCTGTACCTAAAGGATACGAGAACTGCTATAATTGGGTCACGATTATGCAATTATTGGGAGTCTCCCAAAGTTGCTTCTTCATCAAGAAGGCTAGCACTTGCTATATTCAGTCAAAAAGCTGACAGCTGATCGCTGACAGCTGATCGCTAATTATTGCTGGATATCTACTATTCTGGGAACTGGTAAAGGCACAATATATTTACCCTTGAAGCCTTTTTGGGTTAGTTTTGGCATCAGCTCTTCGGCAATATGCCATGACAACAACAGCGCATATTCTGGCTGCTCTTCAAACAAAGCTGTTTCTTCAATTACGGGAATTAAGGTACCAGGCATATATTTGCCAGTTTTGTAAGAGCCTTTAACTTCGACAACGCAATCTAAAATGCTGTCATCAATACCCACATAGTTAATCAAAGTGCTGGCTCTAGAAGGAGCGCCAATACCATAGATGCGGTGTCCTTGTTGTTTAATCTCAAGTAACAATGAGTGTAACTGAAGTTTGGAGAGTACTACTTTCTGTTTAAACTCTTCTAACTTTTGGTTATTAAGGTCAACTGCTAGTTCTTCATCTAGAATGTTCTTAACAGATGGCTGTATGGGGTAAGCTCCTTTCCTGGCAGCGTAAACTCGGATGGAACCGCCGTGGGTAGGAATCCGCTTGGCATGAATTACTTCCAATCCATGCATATTGAACAGATATTCTAGACTTTGGAGGGAGTAGTAGCGCAGGTGCTCGTGATAGATAGTGTCGTATTGTAGAGTCTCGACTAAGCTGAGTAGATAGTGAGATTCTGAGATAAATACTCCCTGATCATCTAATAAC
>JAAHHL010001140.1 GCA_010672185.1 Caldora sp. SIO3E6
TTGAGTGTCGTCCAGACAGACCTGAACCGCCCTGGCGACTGCTATATATAAGTATATATAAGCGCACACTTTCCCTATTGTAATATTATAGCAAAAAATGACAAAGATTGTAACTAAGACACAAACAAGCCTTTTGTTAAATAAGTGTTGTGGAAATTGTATCTAAGGGCTCAAGAAACCCGACACCACAAGTGCAAAATCCCTAAAATCTACCACCTGCCACCTACAACCTAACACCTAATTATCATTGTTTCCGAAACCTTCAGAGAAGCCTCGGAAGATATTAAATATGCCAAATAGGGAGTCGAGGGGGCTTAAGACTTGGCCTACCTTATCTGTAAAAGCAGTTAGACCAGAGCGATTAATTACAACAATATCATCGGGTCGCAGGGGAGGATTGGTTTCCTCATTGACCCCTGATTCAAAATCTACTGAGATTTTCCGCTTTTGCACCGTGCCATTGCGGTTGAGGCGAATCAATTCTACAGAACCTTGGTTGGCACGAACCTTATCAAATCCCCCAGCAGCTAAAATGGCGTCATTCAATGGTGCATTGGGTCTAACTTCCACTACTCCAGGATTGTCTACTTCCCCAACCACATTTACCTGAATCACGTCAGGAGCCAAACTCGAATCAGCTAATTCAGTTAGTTCATCGGCAAAAGGCTCTTGCGCTGTTGGTATCATTACCAAATCTCCTTCCTGCAACAGAATATTTTGAGAGAAGTCCCCTCCTTTTAATAACTGCCACAGATCAACATTAATCACTTGTTGGAAACCGCTTTTAGTGAGACGTTGCACCTGGATATTGCGCAGATCCGCTAATTGGGTAATACCCCCAGCAGCTTGGAGTGCTTGAGCGACTCTTGGTGGATCCCCTGGTCCTCCACCTGTAGCAACAGCATCAGTGGTTCCTGAGACGATATAAGGTCCTGGGCGTTCTACTTCTCCGACAACCGCAATCTTAACAGGTCTGGTTTCTTCTGGGGAAAAGCTAGCAGTGGCTAACAAGGTGTTTTCTACTGTATCTAAAGTAGTACTAGTAGGGATAAAAATTTCGTCTCCATCCCTCAAACTAATATCTTGACTAAGATTGCCATTTTTGAACAAGTCCCAAAGATTGACATTACAAGGTTCAGCATTACGACGTCGGATGCGCACCTCACGAACAGCTGCGGCACGGGTAATACCCCCAGCTAAGTTAATTGCTTCGGTGACCTTCGGAAAATTGTTCTCGTTGTTTAGGGGTACAGTGTAAGAACCAGGACGATTGATTTCCCCAGCTAGGGCAATGGTCATGGGACGAGCTACCACAAGTTTTAAGGTAACTAGAGGTCTCTTGATATAGCGAGCGTAGCGGCGGGTAATTTCTGCATTAGCAGCCGGAATAGTTAATCCCTGAACGGAGATATTACCAATTACGGGCAAGTTGATGCTACCGTCCACCAATACCCTGAAGTCACCACTGTATTCCGGGACATCAAAGACATCCACACGAACTTGATCCCCTGCTCCGAGGAGATAAGCCTCTTCGAGAGGTACTGTATTAATGCCAGTGGAATTGACAGACGTACAAGCAGGCAATTGTCTCAGTGGTACTGTATTAATTCCCGTTGCAGATCCAGGATCAGGAACTGGTAATACTGACGGTGAGAAGATATCGATCCCATCAGGAGAGTTAGCTTCAGGAACTGATAATTGTATCGGTGGCTCTGTATTAACTTCCGTGGGAGGGGCAGGGGTAAAAGTAGGTAATTGCGCTCTTACGGTCGTAGGTATAACAGTAATAATACTTAGTAAAATTAAACTAGTAAGCGGTTGATTTAGGTATTTCTTAGAATTGCTTTGATTAAATTTTGTATAATAAAATTTATTATCCATAGGTATTTTAATTCTCCCTAAGCTAAGACGCATTTAAATTAGTTTGTCCTAATCTCCGCGTCAGTCGCGTCAGCACCAATTCGGAATTTAAATGCACAACAGCTTACTCCCCCGCATTCAGAGCAATTGGTTGATTTTTTGTATGGGTAAGCCCCTAAATAACTATACAAAGATGAAGATTAAAACTCAGGATATTTTGAACAATTTATCAACTCTCATTAGAATTAGAGATATCCGACTTCTTAAAGAAGTCGGGTATCTAAATCGTTGCTCTGAGGCTGTACTAACCGCCACCAACAATGGTGACAATTTCAATTTTGTCCCCCTCCTGAACCTGAGTCTGAGGCCAAAACTGCCGATGGAGAATTTCACCATTGTATTCCACTGCTAAGAGGCGTGGATTTAAGCCTAGCTGTTCTAGTAGTTGGGGTAACTGAGTTGAACCAGAGCAGCTATGAGCTTCACCATTGACTTGAAGGGTAATCTGTTCAGATTGGTTATTCATCAGATGGGTAAACGCGAACTTCAAGGCGACGGAGAGTTTGTTCCTTGGTAAGCTGAGATAAGAAATATTGGGTAACTAAAGTAGGTTGTTCTGCTTGCATAATTGCACGGACAATAGCTACCCGTTGTGCACCAGCATTCAGGACTTCTTGTAAGTTACTCGGGTCAATGCCCCCGATCGCGAACCAAGGAACAGTGGCATTTTGGGTAGCATACTTAACATATTCTAAACCAGCAGCAGCTTTACCCGGTTTGGTCGGAGTGTCATAGACCGGTCCAACGCCAACATAATCGGCACCTTCGGCGATCGCACGGTGCAGCTCATCGGGGTTGGTGGTAGAACGACCAATAAGACGCTGGGGTCCGAGTAGTTGCCGTGCTAGACTTATGGGCACATCATGTTGACCCAAATGAACCCCATA
>JAAHHL010001141.1 GCA_010672185.1 Caldora sp. SIO3E6
CTCGCTATGGGATACCAGAGGTGCGTAGTTCACCCCAGGAGAATTAATCTCTCAAAGTGAAAGTGAAAGGAATTTCTGAAATGAAATTCAGTCTGTCTATATTTGACTATACTTTTACCAACTATTGATTCTCGCTCAATTAGAGACATACTGACAGTATAGTAGCCAGCTACGACTCGCTCTCCTTGAGCTGGAATAGCAATAATAACTTTCGCAACTCCTTTTTTATCATTCTGGAGAGCATATTTCTTTAAATAATCATTGAGTTGTGGTATTCCACAATCAAATTGAGCTTTTTGAATACTGTTGTCAAGTTTGACAAAATGCCACTTCACGATGTTGATTGACCATACTTTGAACGAAATCTAGTAAAAGCAGACTTAAGTTCAGCATTTGGTGCTGGAGGATTTTCTAGGGTAGATACTAGTAAATCCCAGTCTCGTTGAGATAAAATTAATTTATCCTTAAGAGCTAGTTCTTCTTTGGCAATTTCTAGAAGTTTGACAAGAAGATAGTTATCGAGATTTAGACCACTTAGACCCGCTGCTTGTTCTAGAAGGTATTTTTGGTCTTCATTTACTGTAATCTCAATCTTGTTCGCCTGAGTTGAAACAGTTGCTTCCATTTGGATTGAGTTTCTACATTGTCTATAAGCTAGTCTAACTTATCTTAGGCTTTATATTTGTCCTATATTCCAAGGATAGGGCAGAATATTTAACCCATTTAATGTCCCCGTTGAGGGGAATTGAATTGAGCAATATTATAGCCTGTTGACTTTTAATTGTCAAACAACTTCAGAGTCAGAGGTGATATCATGTCCGGTTGAATACTTAGATACTGTGGCGAGAGCAAGGTAACTTTAGCACTCGGAGCAATCTTTTTCAAAAGTGAAAACAAAAGAGATCAACCTGAAAACAATCGGACTACAAATTTTGGCAGTAACCGCCTTCCTTAGTCTGGGTTTTTTACTCAAAGGCAATGTGGGTAATGTCAACGAAGTTTATGCATTACCTTTGGCTAAACAGTTTGCTGATCCTACTTGGGTTCCGGGAGACTGGTACTATAACGAACCGGCTGGATATAGACTGCTGTTTGTCGCTTTGTTTGGTCACCTAGCCGTAGCTTGGGGGTTGTTAGCAACTTCCATAATCGGAAGACTAATTTACTACATTCTCATATCTTCAGGATTAGTCTTATTAGGTAGAAAACTGGACATCAGCTTACCACCTTTATTAGTAGGAATTAGTCTATTTTTATTCGTCAATCATTACCAAGGAATGGCGGCTCAGGAATGGTTAGTGGGAGGGGTTGAGTCTAAATCATTTGCTTACAGTTTCCTCCTCTTCGCTATTTACTTGATGTTAGGGGGGCAATATCGCCTTATGGCATTGATGCTAGGATTATCTGCCTCATTTCATGTGTTAGTGGGGGGTTGGGCATTCCTAGCAGTCGTAGGATGGCTACTCTGGAGACGCAGAAAAGATTTTGTTGATATCTCTTACTTAGGTTCAGTTGTTCTCATCTACTTAGTAGCCAGTGGGTTTGCTATTTTACCCGTGCTCCAGCAGTTATTTACTCGGGCTCCCACCGGCTCTATCCAACCTTCCTATTTATTCGTCTTCGTTCGGGCCCCTCACCATCTCAATCCTCTATCTTGGGATTCAGATTGGTGGCTGCTGCCGTTAGCATACTTACTGGCTTTAGCCATTAGTTGGTTCCTACTCAAGCGCCAGCAACAGTCTGAGCAATCCTCCCCAGAGCATATAGCTCGTAAATCATTGGTAGAGTTCACCCTAATTACTTTAGTACCTTTTGTCCTAGGATTAGCGATCGCACCTTTCGATACTCAAGGTAAGCTCTTGCAGTATTTCTTCTTCCGTTTAGGTGATATTATGTTACCGCTCAATAGCTGCTTGTTACTTGTTTGCACTTTGGAACAAACTTTTATTGGCAGTAAACAGCGACTATTTTCTCTACTCTGTATCTTACTACTAAGTATTGCTTTTAGTATCCTGAGTTTCAATTTTTCCCACTCATTACTCGCTCTAACTCAATTTCCGAGTAAAGAACAGGGAGTAGAGCCAGAATGGCAAGATATGTGTACTTGGATTAAAACTAATACTCCTCACAATACCCTGATTATTTCCCCTCCGGTGGAATTTGTCAACTTTACCTGGCTCACCGAGCGTCCCACCATTGCTAAATTCAGGTTAACACCTTCAGTTTCTGCCAGTCTAGCTGAGTGGGATGAGCGCCTCAGGGACTTGAGTGGTAACATAAATCCCTGGCCGAGTAAAGATAATAAAAAGGATAAGAGAAGTGAGATTCGTCATGCACTCACCACTGGTTACTATAGCTTGCAAACTCCTCAAGTCGAATCTTTAATGCTCAAGTACCAGTCAAATTATTTTGTCACTCGTACTCAACATCAACTAGAGCTACCCATTGCTTATCAAAATTCTCTCTATATTTTTTACCACAAGACAGAAGAATAGGGAATTGGGAATAGGGAATTGGGAATTGGGAATGGAGTGCGATCGCAGATCTTGTCGTACCGTGACACAGCTAAAATGATAGAATAGATTTTGGCTCAAACAGAAATTTACAAGGAAAGCTGTCGATTACTATTTCACTATTTTAGCTGTGTCGAGCCAGTAGGTAGTAGTGCCGTGATCCAGCTAAAATAGTGCATTAGAAACTGGTAGGGAAGTAAAAAGTAACAAGTAAAAAGTAACAAGTAAGAAAGAACTAGAAACCAAAATCTATTGCACCATTTTAGGTGGGTCAGTCCACTACGATAG
>JAAHHL010001142.1 GCA_010672185.1 Caldora sp. SIO3E6
CTCCCTCCCCTCCCTCCGCTCCCTCATCTCCCACCCCTCCCTCCGCTCCCTCAGCTCCCTCAGCTCCCTCAGCTCCCTCAGCTCCCTCAGCTCCCTCAGCTCCCTCAGCTCCCTCAGCTTTCTAACCCACCATTTTAGCTGTGTCGCGCTACTAGGGTGGTTGATTGATCCTGAAGAAAAGGTGATTATGGTCTTTAGGCCATCCCAATGAGAAGGCTGCACCAGCACAGTAAAATTGAGATAGCGACTCAAGATGAGCAGGAAATGAGGCCATGATTTATGACGTTATCCTCACTAAGGAAAATGATCAATATATTGCCCGTGCTAAGGAATGGCCTGAAGTCACAGTTGTCGAAAATAGCCGTGATGCCGCCATTGAGCAGCTGAAATCCCAACTCCTTGACTACCTAACCAATAAGGTTGAAGTGGTTCAAGTTGATATTCCACTGTCAATGCCAACCGAAAATCCTTGGCTCGATAAGTTTGGCTGGTTTAAGGATGACCCAACCTTTAACGATTTACAAGCTGAAATTGCGGCATATCGTCAAGAACTCGATCAAGAAATGGGTCACCTGGTTGAGTAACTGTGTAGCAGACATGACCTTATATATTTTGGATAGTGATCACCTTAGCCTTTATCAACGAGGTCATAAACCCCTAGCTAAGCGATTGCTCATAATTCCACCCAACCAAATCGCTATCACTGTAATTAGTGCTGAAGAATTAATCCGGGGTCGTTTAGCACAAATTCGGAAAGCAACTAAATCTCAAGAGCGAGTTTATGCCTATCATTGGTTCAAGAGAACACTAGAATTTTTGCGTGACTTTAAAGTATTGAGCTACGATGCCCAAGCAGAAATCCATTTTCAATCCTTTCTTGCCCAAAAGATTCGGATTGGCACACAAGATTTGAAAATTGCAGCGATTGTCTTAAGCCAAGAAGCAATCCTAATCACACGTAATCGTCAAGACTTCGAGCGTGTCACAGGTTTAACCCTTGAAGATTGGTCAATATTGTAGGGTAAGTGTTAGAGAATTACATTTAGCGAAAAACGTGGAATTAAGTGGTTAGGCACAATTACTTGTAAAACCTCTCCCCCAACCCCTCTCCTACCAGGAGAGGGGAGTCTTCCCCCTTCCCTTGCACCGGAAGGGGGTTAGGGGGTTAGGTCTCTTTTTATAGTTAATTTTGTCCACCTACTTAAGCATCTTCGTTGATCAACCATTTTTTAGGATAAGCGTAGTACTAAATGTCAGGTTTACCTATCAATACCATCCTAGTTCCCCAAGGAGCAGAATATCAGGCGGTTTGTCGAGGACTTAGCCAAATTAATGCTCCCCAGCCTCAGGTTATAGCAATTCCTATTGGTGGTGAACCTGTAACCCGTTATTTAGCAAAATGGCAAAAAAGCGAACAATTCCTAACCAATCCTCACCCCAAAATCCTACTTATGGGACTAGCGGGAAGTTTGTCGCCTCAATACAATCTGGGAGATATGGTGCTTTACCAGGATTGTGTGTACCCAGCAAATCAGTCTGAGGAATCATTACTAACGAGCGATCGCCAATTGCCACTCAATTCACCGACTCTACCAACAGATAGGGAACTAACTACCTTAATACAGCATTATCTCCCAAAAAGAGTCGATTTAGTTAGAGGACTCACGAGCGATCGCATAATTTGGTCTAGTGCAGAAAAACGCCAACTCGGTCAAGTTTACCAAGCTGCGGTGGTGGATATGGAGGGAACTGCGGTCTTAGAAGTACTATATTCTATGGGAGTAGCAGTGGCAATGCTCCGAGTTATTAGTGACGACTGCTACTACGACCTCCCGGATCTGAATTTTGCTATTAGTCCTGAGGGTAAACTGGAATCTTTACCTTTGGCTATGGGTATGATACGACAACCTTTAGCAGCTACTCGCTTAATTCGAGGTTCTTTACAAGGACTGCGAGTTTTACAGCAAGTGACAGCTAGTTTATTTCAAGAAAAATTCTAGGGAATTGGGCATTGGGAATTGGGCATTGGGAATTGGGCATTGGGAATTGGCGACGGTGATAAGATTTGACTGTTTCAGTATTGAAATTAATTGCTCTGATTGACCAAATTAAAGTATTTATGATGCATAGTGCAAAATGTGAGTAAATATAGCAACCGCCAAGGCGATTAGGACAAGGGGCTTAAGCCCCTTGTTAACTTGCCTTACCTGAGAATGTCTTAACCGCCCTGGCGACTGCTATAACAAATAACAAATAACAAATGACAAACAACAAAATTCCCTTATTAGGGTTAATCTGGTTATCGGGAGCATTGTGCGATCGCTTCTGGTTAGCTCTTGATCATTCAATTCCTGCTTGGGATGCTACCAACCACCTCACTGGCTCTCTCAACTACTTGGATGCCCTACAACATGCTCAGTGGTTTTCTGGGGAATGGTGGCGGAGTTTGTGGATGCTCTCTTCTAAAAATCCACCCCTAATCTATATCGTTACTGCTCCTTTTCAACAAGTCTTTGGTACTAGTCCAGACCAAGCTATATTGGTTAACTTGCTCTTTAGTGCCATTTTACTTGGCTCTGTCTACAAGTTAGGGAAACACCTCTTTAATCAACAAGTAGGTTTGTGGGCAGCTGGTTTGTGCGTTTTGCTACCCCGACTGTACGAGTTTCGGATTCACTATCTGCTGGATTACTCCCTCACTGCCTTAATCGCAGCCAGCTTTTGTTGTCTGACGGTGTGGCGAGATACCAAAACCAGGCGGCAAGGATGGCTGTGGAGTTTGGGATTTGGCATCTGCA
>JAAHHL010001143.1 GCA_010672185.1 Caldora sp. SIO3E6
TATTAGTCAAGTTATTGATTTTATGATTATTTCTTCTATCTTGTGCTATTATTATTTTACAATAGGGAAGGTGTGCGCCTATATATAAAACTGCCGAGGGTGTAGCGTTTGGATAGGTATAATTGAGTCTATGCAGTTAAATTATCCCCTAAATGCTACTCCCCTACATCCCTCAAGATGCGATCGCACAGACAATATAAATAGAAAATAGAATAATGACGACAGTAGTATTTATTCATGGTACTGGGGTAAGACAGCCACAGTATGGGCAAACTTTGAGGCAAATTGAGCAAAAGCTACAGGAACAACGTCCTGATGTACGGGTTGCTCCCTGCTTTTGGGGTGAGGATTTCGGGGCAAAGTTGCATTCTCAGGGAGCATCAATACCGCTTTTTGATACAACTTTGGCTTTAGGAGAAGAAGAGGAGGATCATGAGTTGGTGCTGTGGGAACAGCTGTATCGAAATCCTCTCTATGAGTTGGAGTTGCTGTCGGTTAAACCAAGGGACGAAGGTGGTGCTAATCCTTGGGAAGAATCACCAGCAGAGCAACTCCAGTCTCGTGTGGAGAGTTTGATTCCCTCAGAGTCACTGCCAGCCAAACTAGAAGAGGCGGGAATTGCTGAAGTATTTGACTCAGCAAAGCAGTTAATTGTTAATTCTGAAGCTTATCGTCAGGCAATGACAGCAGCTTCGGAACCCTTGGGTGAATATTGTGATGCTCTCTCCAGAGGGATTGTCGCTCAGGCAATGGCTTGTTGTGAGGAAAAGTCCCTGTATCCACCAGTGCTTACTGATGCACCGTTAAGGGATGAAGTTGTGCAACTCCTTAGTAGTGCTTTGGGGGATGCGGATTTGGGGATTGGTGGCTGGGTAGGCAAAAAACTATTACACCTGGCAATGCCAACGGTAACGGCTCAAGTACAGAAAAAGCGGGGTGCGATTACCAGCGCTGCCTCTCCCATGTCTGGAGATATTCTGCTTTATCTGAGTCGTGGGGAAGGGATACGAGGTTTTATCAAGGAAACCATTGAGCAGCTAGAATCACCAGTGGTATTACTAGCTCATAGTTTGGGTGGGATTGCCTGTGTAGATTTACTGGTACAAGAGTCCCTTCCCCAGGTAAAGCTATTAGTAACTGTTGGTTCCCAAGCACCTTTTTTATATGAGATTAATGCTCTGCACAGTTTGCCCTACGGCGAACCTCTGCCAGCTTATTTTCCTGATTGGTTAAATATCTACGATTTACGAGATTTCCTGAGTTATATTGGGGCTAATGTATTTCCCAACAAGGTGCAAGATATATTAGTCGATAACCAACAGCCTTTTGTGCGATCTGCTTGCAGCAGCGCTTGCGCTATCGCACAGTGCTTATTGGACTAATCCCTCTACTTGGAAGGCGATTGTGCGGAGAATGGAGAAGGTCGAATGAAATTCTGTAAATCTCGTAGGGGCGGGTAATGGGTCAATCTTACCCCATAAAACGATAACTTTAATACAAAACCCGCCCTCAGTGATCTCAGAATATTGAAAACAATTCTCCCCAAGCTTCGTGAATTATCGCAGTGCGATCGCGTAGGGGCAGCCTTCGATAATTGTTGTTAATCTGGGTTAAGGGTAATCATCAATCCATCGGTACAAATTTACGGAATTTTATCCTTAATTGACCGATTATAGCAACCGCCAAGGCGATTAGGACAAGGGGCTTAAGCCCCTTGTTAACTTGCTTACCTAAGAATGTCTTAACCGCCCTGGCGACTGCTATAATTAGACATTCACCGATTCACTCATTCCCCAAGTTATCGCCAGGGCGGGTTTTGTAGGAAGATTGTTGTTAATATGGGTTAAAAGTGACCCTAAACCCGCCCCTACAATTCTCCATTCTCCATTCTCCATTCTCCATTCCCAATTCCCATGATTATCGCCAACTTAAAAAAAACTTACGCCTTAGTTGTGGGTATTGAAAAGTATCAGGCAAGTGATTTTAATGTTAAAGGTGGTGGACCTGCTCGTGATGCTTTTAAGTTTGCTCGTTGGTTACTGGGGAGGGGTGTACCAGCTGGGAATATCTCCCTTTGTTTGTCGCCTCTGGAGAAAAATTCTGCTTTGGTAGAGGAAGCTGCACCATTGGAAGTGCAGGAGGAGGCAACAGAGCAGCGACTATCTTATCTTATTATTGACTGCTTGTCCCAACAGGTAGGAGATTTACTGTTTATCTATTGGGCAGGGCATGGGATTATTACTTCAGCAACTGACCGCAGATTGCTCTGTGCTGATGCTACTCAATTGAATTGGCAGAATCTAGACCTCAATTCTTTGCTGATTTATCTGCGTTCTTCTGCTTTTAGGATACAACGCCACATCTGTATTATTGATGCCTGTGCTAATTATATTGAAGAAGGCGCATTGCAGCGACCGACTAATTTGGGAGGGAAAACCTTTCCTCAGGGTAAGCCGACTAAGGATAGTAAACAATTTGTTTTGCTGGCGGCGAGGGAGGGAATAACGGCTAAGGTTAGTGGTGAGCGTGAGACTGGTTATTTTTCCGAAGCGGTAAGGGAAGAGTTGGCTAGGGAGGTAGATAATTCTTGGCCTCCAGATATGGAAAGATTGACTAGGGACATTAAGCAGCGCTTTGCTCAGTCAGATAACCGAGAATTGGTTAAGCGCTTACCCGTCTTATTACATTATCGCGGTTGGGATGGAGATGAAGAGCAGTATAGTCCTAGTCAATTAACTGCTCCCCACAATTTACCTCGTAGTGGTGTGGTGAAGTTTGTGGGAAGGGATGAGGA
>JAAHHL010001144.1 GCA_010672185.1 Caldora sp. SIO3E6
TTAAAAACTGATAGCTAAGGACTTCCTGAAGCAAACCCTAATTAGGAAAGCAGGTTTTGCAGAGTAGTGCGATCTTGCTCTAAATCAGCACTAGTGAAAGGGGGTTCAAGCTGTTTGCTCTGAAGGAAGTCATAGGTATCCCAACGGGAGGCAAAACCTAACATTTGACCAACTTCTCCCGAACCAATCGCGCCTTGGCGATAAGCTTCAGCAACAAGGAGTTCGAGGGATCGCCGAGTGAGAGTTTCGGGATTGTCAGCGAGTTGCGCTGCAATGTGATCAGGGATTTCAAGAGTGATTTGCATGATAAATTAATTGTGCTGAGCGCTATTTCCCAGGTTATCGCTTGGGCAGGTTATTAGGGGTCGATTAAGCTAAGATGCATCTAATTTGCACCAAATTCAATCATCAGTTATGAGTGGAACAGGCATCTTGCCTGTCATCTGTCATCGGAAACATGCAAAGTAAATGCATCTGAGCTTATCGTAAATATGGGTTAACTGTGACCCTAAACCCTTCCCTACAAATATAATTCCATTCTCCATTCTCTTAACTGTCTTTTGTATTAGGATTACCGTTACATTTGTAGGGGCGGGTAATGGGATATTTTATCCCATTCAACGATAACCATTTAGACAAAACCCGCCCTATCGATAACCTTGGGAGGAATGTCGGTAAATTCGATAACAAGCAAAACAAATCCGTACATTTGTAGGGGCGGGTAATGGGATATCTTACCCCATTCGACAATAACCATTAGACAAAACCCGCCCTATCGATAACCTTGGGGATTGATTGAATTCACTTTGGGATGAATGTCAGCAAATTCGATAAGGAGCAAAACAATGCAATCCCATATTGCAGGGCGGGTTTTGTAGGACAGTTTCTGGTAAAGTGGGCTAGGCTTTCCCTAAACCCGCCCCTACAAGCTTAATTCAATTCTCAATTCTCTGATTGGTTACCAAAATTGATACAAGGTCTACGACTAAAATCTCATTCGGCTAAAATTGCGTAAGTATTTGGTTATATGCCGATAGATATAGAGAGAGTCGAAAGATTGAGGTTATTGGCGATGGGGAGAAAAGCTCAAGTTCAACAGAAGCGATCGCTCGTCTGATTCATCCCAATTACCTTGGTTGTTTGGTTGCGTTATTTATTCTTATTTGCTATTATTATTTCATAATAGGTAAGGTGTGCGCCTATATATATTGAAAATGACCACTTTAGTACCTATTGTAGTACCGTGACACAGCTAAAAATGTGGAATAGATTTTTGGCTTAAATCCTTAATTTATAAGCATTATAACCGATAGGATAAATTCTTAATGCCTTCTTACTTGTTACTTTTTACTTGTTACTTTTTACTTCCCTACCCGTTTCTAACCCACCATTTTAGCTGTGCCACGCCAGTAGGGTGTGTTAGCGTAGCGTAACGCACCACATTACGGATACAATCATTTTCAAAAGGTGAATTAAACTCTGAGCAACTAACACAAGTAGAAGCTCTGTTGCTATTGTGGTTAAGATTTCAGGATACAGATTCTGACAAATAGTGATAGTGTAAGTATTTGCTTTACCAATCTGCGATTGCCTACGGCACCAGCGAAGCTGATTGCGACTTCCCTGGCTATCCCTTGAACTGTCTTTTGTATTAGGATTACCGTTACATTTGTAGGGGCGGGTAATGGGATATTTTATCCCATTCGACGATAACCATTTAGACAAAACCCGCCCTATCGATAACCTTGGGGATTGATTGAATTAACCTTGGGAGGAATGTCGGTAAATTCGATAACAATCAAAAAAATCCGTACATTTGTAGGGGCGGGTAATGGGATATTTTACCCCATTCGACGATAACCATTAGACAAAACCCGCCCTATCGATAACCTTGGGGATTGATTGAATTCACTTTGGGATTAATGTCGGCAAATTCGATAAGGAGCAAAACAATACAACCCCATATTGCAGGGCGGGTTTTGTAGGACAGTTTCTGGTAAAGTGGGCTAGTCTTTCCCTAAACCAGCCCCTACAAGCTTAATTCCATTCTCAATTCTCTTATTCGTTACCAAAACTGTTACCAGGTCTAGGACTAAAATCTTATTCGGCTAAAATTGCGTAAGTATTTGGTTATATGCCGATAGATATAGAGAGTCGAGAGATTGAGGTTATTAGCGATGGGGAGAAAAGCTCAAGTTCAGCAAAAGCGATCGCTCGTCTGATTCATCCCAACTACCTTGGTTGTGGGATTATTTGCGATGACCCCTTTGGGGTCGCGCGGAGCGATCGCGCCTACCCCCATAATAGGACAAACTGACCCTAACTCTTCACCACAAACGGAGTTAGCGCAAGGTAATCTGGAAAGTAAGGTTCTTCAGGAGATATTATGCTAAATTATCACAAACACAATCAAAAAATACTGCTGTACAATAATTTTAAGCATTGTGCTCTCATTTAGAAGAAAAAATGCATTATCAAAAAGCTCAAAGCCATACAGGATAGTAATCTTAGCCAATAAAAGCTAATAGTTTAGCATAATATGTCCTGAAGAACCAGCAAAACGCGCCCTAGCAATTCGGCAACAGATATTTTAGCTTTGGCAGGTTTCAACCAGCGTCAGAGTGGCACGGAAGATGGAGTGTTGACTGCTTTAGAAACTGCTGGACTGAATTTATCTGGTACAAAGCACCCTCCGGGTCTACCAAAGATTGCAACGCTTCATCCAGAGTACTTTCACCGTTAATTAACTTGCGCCAAGGAGATGCCATTTTACTACTAACTATGCTAGGGATG
>JAAHHL010001145.1 GCA_010672185.1 Caldora sp. SIO3E6
TACTAACACTTAGTCTATACTCATGGTTATGGTTTTACCCTCTCTCCAGTTAATACAGTGGCGAAAGGGGGATTGCCAGACTACTTTGTTAAGGATATCGGTACTGGAGCAGATACTAGTCAATCGGGAACTTTATGGACATCCAACGAAGAAATTCGGGACAGTATTCCCACTCAGACACCCCGAATTTACTTTGGAGAGTTAACCGATAACTATGTTATGACCTCAACGAAAACTAGGGAATTGGATTATCCTAGTGGTGAGGATAATGCCTATAATACCTACGATGGTAGAGGAGGCATTGCTCTAGACTCCTTTTGGCGTCAGTTATTATTTGCCCAGTATCTGAGAGACTGGCAGATGCTACTGACTCGCAACTTTACCCCTCAGACGCAGCTGCTATTCCGTCGTAATATTAACCAGAGGATTAGGGAGATCGCTCCTTTCTTACGCTACGATCACGACCCTTATATAGTAACTGCCGATATTAGTAATGATGACCAGTCTGCTACTCAGAACTATCTTTACTGGATAGTTGATGCCTATACTACTAGCGATCGCTATCCCTATTCTGACCCTGGCAAACATGAATTCAACTATATCCGCAATTCGGTCAAAGTGGTGATTGATGCCTATCATGGTGATGTCAAATTTTATGTCGCCGATCCTGAAGATCCGATTATTCAAACCTGGATCAAGATTTTCCCCAGCTTCTTCCAACCCTTAGAAGCCATGCCAGAGGCTCTTCGCAGTCATATTCGCTACCCAGTAGATATCTTCAACGTACAATCGGAGCGATTGTTAACCTATCATATGACCGATCCTCAGGTATTTTACAATCGGGAAGATTTGTGGCAGAGTCCCCAGGAAATTTACGGTGCTGAATCCCAACCCTTAGCACCTTACTACCTAATTATGAAACTGCCGACGGAGAAATCCGAAGAGTTTATTCTGCTTCACCCCTATACTCCAGTTAGCCGCAACAATTTGATTGCTTGGTTAGCTGGACGCTCGGATGGTGCTCAGTATGGCAAGCTGTTATTGTATCAGTTCCCCAAGCAAGAATTGATTTATGGACCAGAACAGATTGAAGCACTGATTAATCAAGACCCGACAATTTCCGGGCAAATATCTCTGTGGAATCGCCAAGGTTCCCGAGCAACTCAAGGTAATCTTTTGGTAATTCCTATTGAGCAATCTTTACTTTATGTCGAGCCTTTGTATCTGGAAGCTGAACGCAACAGTCTACCGACTTTAGTAAAGGTTATTGTCGTCTACAATAACCGAATTGTGATGGCAGATAATCTTGAA
The DNA here is from genome assembly GCA_010672185.1 of Caldora sp. SIO3E6. GTDB lineage: Bacteria > Cyanobacteriota > Cyanobacteriia > Cyanobacteriales > Coleofasciculaceae > Caldora. Next base: position 1,312 of record JAAHHL010001145.1, read on the forward strand.
CAAGGACTTAGTGCTATTTTTGAGCCAGAGCAACAGTCAGCACCGACCATTATTCGTCAGTTAGGAGAAGAGATCTTACCTTTAGAAGTAGAACCAACAAGTAATGAATAAATGATAATTGATATGACACATTTGCTTGCTTCTTTTTGGACTGAAGTCCTACTACTGCTCATTATTCATTACTCATTATTCATTACTCATTACTCATTATTCATTACTTAATTTTGCCAATTTTTCGTCCCACTGCTTCAATGTCAGCATAGTTGGCATTTTCCGTAGCAATAAACTTAGTAGCACCAAATAAGTCAAGAATTTCTTGGTGTTCGGGAACATTAGGATCTAGCTTAAACAAAGCGGCTTGAACCCGTTCAACAAAATCAGCTCCGTAGCGTTCTTTAACACTAGGATTAATCACCCAGTGATAATCATAGTAAGCTGGGGTTCGCCAAATCACGTCTACTTTCTCTAAGTCCACATCTCCAGCAGCAACGCGACTCTTCCAGACTTGTTCGTTTAAGGCTCCCACTTCGTAGGTTCCTGCCTCAACCAATTGAATCGTGGCATCGTGGGACTTGGAAAACCCGACTTCCCCTTGAAAATCTTCTAAAGTTACCCCTGCTTGTTCGAGAAAATATTGGGGCATCAAACGTCCAGAGGTAGATGACTCACTGCCAAAGGTTAAGGTACTACCTTTCAAAGTTGTTAAATCTTTAATTTTTGGAATGGGTTTAAGGCCACTATTTTTATTAGCGATAAAAACAGTATGGAATTCGGCATCAATATCTCGTTGAGCGATCGCTTGAGCCTCTTTTACCTGTAACCTTGCTTGAACACCAGTTAGTCCCCCAAACCAAACTAGGTCTAAATCTCCTACCCGAAAGGCTGTCACTGCTGCTGTATAATCAGTTACTGGTTTGTATTCTATCGGAACTCCCAACTCCTGTTCTAGATAAGTCGCCAGCTTGCTGTAGAGCCGCTGTAATTTTTCCGGGTCTTGGTCGGGGATTGCTCCAGTCGTCAAAGGTTGTACCTGAGCTCCATCTGCGGAAGAGGATGTAGAATTGGTTCCAGGAGAACAGGCAGTAACAGGCAGCAATAGAAGTAAAAGGAAACCTAGCAAAAAATTATTTTTAATCATTAAGAAATAGCATTGGGCGTATGCAATAGATTAGGCGTATGTAATACGGCCCTACAGTCCATTTATACAATAAAATGGTGAATGTTGGGCAGCTGTAAGACTCCCTAAAAACTATAATGATAAGCGCGATCGCAGCTCGGCTCTCCAGTAGTTAGGGTGATAAGCTGAGGTTGTCATTTCTGTATTCCTTACAGAGAAAGGATGACAGAAATATATTTTCGAGGAAGCTATCAGAAATACCGGAATTTTCACCATAAGTACGGGAGAGCCTAAATTTTCTTTGGCATCAATAATATTTTTGGCTTTCCTTGCTAGATTAGTATCACCTTGTAAATACCAA
>JAAHHL010001146.1 GCA_010672185.1 Caldora sp. SIO3E6
TTCCCTAAAAGACGCTTTTCCGATCTTCGGGGATCATTGGTAAGGAATAGGAAAATGTTACCATGTCAACTACCTGTTCTGGTGGCGTAAACTGGGTGACATCAGCTTCCACAGTCTCAACATTAGACCATCTTTTACTCGCAATTCGCTCCTGTGCTATTGCCAACAAAGAAGGGCATAAATCAACAATGTATAACTTCTGTAATTTGCTGATTTTATCATCTATTGACTCAAGATTCGCACCTGTACCTCCTCCTAAATCGAGCCAAATATTGCCCGGATCTTGCATCAATTCTTGATAAAGTTCTTCTCTACCTTGTAGTAGACGTTGGCGAAACCTGTCATAACTCTGAGCTTGACCTTGATAAAAGTTCTCTAGTCTTTCTTGATGGTTACTACCCTCAATCGGTTTAACTAAATGGTATAGTACATTAAGATCTTGAACAAAATTAGTCAAAAATGACATCTTGACCCCCTCAGGCTATGACTAAATCAGCAATATAAAAGCTACCATAAGTATGCACACGGTCTTGTGGATGGAGCTGTTGTGCTAAATCGTTATCGTACTTCAGAATATCTGCTAAATTATACTGCCGACCTTGGGCAGAGACACAGATAGGATTAAGATATTCAACTTCAAAACAAGCACTCCGAAAGAGGATTCGTGACTTGTCACCAGAACGATTAACAATAGCCTGCCATTCTCGTTCTAGTTCTGCATATTGGTAATTACTGAGCCAATCCATATGATCCAGTAAAACAAAACGAGAAATCTCGACATCGTTATGCTCCAAAAACTGAGCTACTGTATCTGTATGGGTGGAGATGCGATCAACTAATCCAGCTTTGAGCAAGTGAAAGTTTTCTTCCTTCAAATATTCTGGGCAACAATTTGGTGTATATTTACCCTTAATAAACACCTGCCAAAAATAGTTATCCCAGATCGGAAGTTCGCTAAAAACTTCCCGACAACGCTCTTCGACAAATTCCGCCACTCCATTAGTAAGGAAGCGTTCCAGTTGTTGTCGTTGTTGAGGAGGAACACCTAGCATCCACAGCGTCAAGTCACTATTCATAACCTGACGGATAAATTTTTTCCAAAATCTACGGTTGAGCTGTTTATCGCAATATATTTGACGCTGCTGCTCAATGGTTTTAGCTTCTAGTAATGCATTAAGTTCCTCTCGCAGCTGCACAATATGATCAATGTAGAAACTAATCAATCGAGCAAAGATACCTGTTGTACCATGAAAGAAAAAGGGTCGTTTACCAGCAAAACATCTTAAGCCATGACTATCCCAGTATTGTTGAGCAAAAGGGGAGAGCTGAGTACGAAGCTGTTGCTGATAAACTTCTTTAAAACTAGCTAAATGACCTTCGCCAAAAAGTTGAAAAAAGCTAGCATAATCAAGCTCCCGAATTCCCGCTATTTTTAGTTCAAGTAGGGCATTTTGTCGAGGGTTAACATCAACTGCGTAAATATGCTGTGGTTGATCAAGTGCATAATCTAGAGCATTACATCCCCCTGAAGTCAAAACCAAAACAGTATCATCCTTGGTTAACTTCATCGCTATTCTGTCTAGCCTTGGGTCTTCCCAACAAGTTACATAGACTAGATTATTACGATGTAAAGAAGAAAATCCTAAATCCAACCAATTGTCAATTTTGGGACTCAAAGTCATTTTTTTATCTAAATTCATCACTATGCAGCAATCCTCAATGAGATTAAAGCACTAAGCACTTTACCCTTGCTCCCCTTCCTTCACCAATCAAATAGGACTGCTATAAGTCGAGTACTCTCATCATGACAAAATTAGCTTTGGTTGTTCAAAGCAGGCAATATTCATCAAATCTTTAGGTGTTTGTGTCGCAGGATTAAGCTTCGCGTCAATAATGCCAGCTACTTGTAAAGCTTCGGCAACAAGTTCAGCACAGAACAAACCTGTCGCAGTTTTAGGAGATTGTTTTTTGCTTTCTGCCTTAAAATATTTATTTTGTGCTAACCAAGCACCTACACTCTTACGACAAGCAAAGGGAGTATGACTACTATGAAGATGCCACAACCATGATTGCATTTGAGTCATTCTATCAAAAGATGGCTTTTGCTGTAGGGGAAACCACCAGGCTCGTCCACAAGTTTGATAAGCAGCCAGCCAGTTACTTAGCCAATGAACTTGAACTCCCTTGACGCATTTTTGTTCTTGGAAATCTGGGATGTTTGTATATATTGTAGATTCTGCAATCAGGATATCCTCACATTTTTGATTGGGATATTCAGTGTCTAAGACAATTGCAACATGGCTATAGGGACTCCTCGTAAACCATTGAATAATCTTGGCATCTAGTCCATTACCTGAAAAAGCAATGACATCACCTGGACTTATTTGGGAAAATATTGCACTCATCTCGTTGCTCACAGTTACTGTATCTGATCAAGCAGTTCTCAATATCCCCAGAAATCTTGACTGTGTCAAGGTTTTTTTGTATTACAACTGTAACAATTGAGGTACACTGACAAATTTGTAACCGCTATCACTTAGTTTATCAAGATTTTGGGCAAAGCTTGTATTGCATGATCAATTATCGCTCCAATCTCCTACTTATAAGCGATGGCGTTCCGCCCGCCGTAGTGGCGTGACACAGCGTATTATGGTGATTTAGAGACAAGGGGGACAAGGGGGACAAGGGGGACAAGGGAGATAGGGGAAAAATCTAGATTTATAGGTATTATAACCGATATGATAAGTTCTCCTTGTATCTTACTTATTACTTATTACTTATTACTTA
>JAAHHL010001147.1 GCA_010672185.1 Caldora sp. SIO3E6
AGGGTAACAAGGTACTCATTATCATCAGTGAGTAATTATTGAGAATGTAACCAGTATTTTAGAATACCATAAGATGCCTCAAAAGTTTATTCAGTAAAGGGTTGAGCCCTTGTTGTCACCCCGTCAGCAATAAACAGTAATAACTTAGATTTGGGGTTATTTTTCCCCCAAACATCAATGCTATTAGCCAGGTTCTGCTGAGGATTTTGTGGCTTTAACTCTGGTAATTGGGCATCCCTTAAAGCCTGATTTAATGCTGGCAAGGGAGTCTCACCAGGACGGATAGGTGGCAAAATACACCATTGCTCAGTATTATCTTGCTGTAGGGTGGGGGAATTTTTGGTTAAAATTTCCATTCGACCCGTCTCCGCGTCCCCGTGTCCCCCCGTCTCCGCGTCTCCCCGTCCCCGCGTCTGCTTAAGTTGGGGAATTAATCCTGCCTTGACCAAACTAGATTTACCGGAACCGGAAGCACCCAACACCACTGTCAGGGGATGAGTTGTGACAAAATTCTGTAACTTTGCTACTAGTTCCCTTCTACCGAAAAACAGTTCCCTGTGTTCCTCTTCAAAGGATGCCAAACCTCGGTAGGGATTTTGCGATGCATCTAACGGTGGTGCTGCTGGTAAATTAAGTTCATGTCCCGGAGAAAGAAAGATATATTCTCCCTTATCGTGCTTATTTAAACACCAAATACCAGGGGTTTGTCGCTGACGGCATTTTTCTGTGGGAATTTCGACTCGATCCCGTAAATGTAAATATAATTCTGTGGCTGTAATTACCCCATCTCCAGCCGGTTTACCATTTTTGGCAGGAGGATAGATATCTGCTGCCCCTTCGAGGGCTTCTAATAATGCCGCCGCAAAAGGGGAATGATTGCCGACTTGACCGCGTTCGCTATCTAAATAAAAGTTATCGAGGGCTTTTTGATCCGAGGCTGAGGACGTAATGATTTGCCAGGCTGGGTCAGTAATAAAACGGTCATAACGCTCTTGGTGAATTACTTCTGGCGATGTTAGTAAATCCCTGGTGCTTGACCATTTAAAAGCACCAGCAAAACAGCAGTCGAGGATACCCAAGAAATGACGACAAGGTAATTTAATTAAACCATCGTGTAACTTGGTCATGGGCAGATAACTATTAGTATCGCCTAGTTTGGCATCTTGAGGAATTAAGTAACCCGCCGGGCCATCATCCCCATTGAGAGCGACTCCATGACCAGCGAAGTAAAATAATAAGCGGTCATTTTCAGTGACTTGTTCGGGTAAGGTATGGGATAAAAATTTGTGGAAGTTAGAAAGAGTTGCCACTTCGTCTAAGCATTCCCAGACTTGGTAATCATGCTTAGTGCGGAGAATTTCAACTAGTTTTTTGGCATCGTTTATGGCGGTGTTCAGGGGGGAAATGCCGTTGGTGTAGTTATTGATGCCGATGATAAAGGCGAGATTGCGGGAAAACATGTTATACTAAAAGCACTAAATTGTCATGTTGAATTAATAATTTTGAATTTTCAATGGTCGGCAATGCCTATAGCGTGACCTACGGTCAAGGGACTTGACGAATAGCTGCTACGGCGTTAAAAACTTTTATCTTTTCCAACTACTTCTTTACATCGTCGCACAAGTGCCTATCCCTCTCCCTGACATTAGGATTATTCTGCAAATAATTGCGCACCCAATCGCAACTCTTCACCATTAAAGAGTCTAAGTTAAAGTCTAGACTCCAGAGTTTGATGGTCTGGTCATGACTGCCGGTAGCCAAGGTCTGGCCATCGGGGCTGAAACTGAAGCTATTGACAGGTTGATAATGCCCGATGAGGGTGCGGATTTCGGTTCCTGTCTCTAGATCCCAGAATTTGATAGTGTTATCACTGCGAGAAGCCAAGGTCTGGCCATCGGGGCTGAAACTCACGCTATTGACCTGTTCAGTATGCCCCTGGAGGGTGCGGATTTCGGTTCCTGTCTCTAAATTCCAGAGTTTGATAGTGCGGTCATCACCGCCAGAAGCCAAGGTCTGGCCATCGGGGCTGAAACTCACGCTATTGACCTGTTCAGTATGCCCCTGGAGGGTGCGGATTTCGGTTCCTGTCTCTAGATTCCAGAGTTTGATAGTGTTGTCATCACTGCTAGAAGCCAAGGTCTGGCCATCGGGGCTGAAACTCACGCCACTCCCCTGGAGGGTGCGGATTTCCTTGCCTGTCTTAGGATCCCAGAGTTTGATGGTGTTGTCACTATTGCCAGAAGCCAAGGTCTGGCCATCGGGGCTGAAACTCACGCTATAGCTCCAGTGATCATGCCCCTGGAGGGTGCGGATTTCGGTTCCTGTCTCTAGATTCCAGAGTTTGATGGTGTTGTCACTATTGCTAGAAGCCAAGGTCTGGCCATCGGGGCTGAAACTTACGCTATTGACAATGTCAGTATGCCCGATCAGGGTGTGGATTTCGGTTCCTGTCTCTAGATTCCAGAGTTTGATGGTGTTGTCAAAACTGCCAGAAGCCAAGGTCTGGCCATCGGGGCTGAAACTTACGCTATTGACAAAGAAAGTATGCCCTTCCAGGGTGCGGATTGCCTTGTCTGTAGGATCCCAGAGTCTGATCGTGTTGTCAAAACTGCTAGAAGCCAAGGTCTGACCATCGGGACTGAAACTAACGCTATTGACCCATTCACTATGCCCGATGAGGGTGCGAATTTCCCTTCCTGTCTTAGGATCCCAGAGTTTGATCGTGCGGTCATAACTGCCAGAAGCCCCGGTCTGGCCCTCGGGGCTGACCCTCCCGCTATCGCCC
>JAAHHL010001148.1 GCA_010672185.1 Caldora sp. SIO3E6
TTGCTCCAAACCCTCCAAGGTCATCAAAATAGAGTCACCAGCGTAGATTTCAGCCCAGATGAAAAGACCATTGCTTCTGCTAGTGTGGATAACACAGTAAAGCTGTGGAATCGACGAGGAAAGCTGCTCCATACTCTCCAAGGTCATGAAAACAGAGTCAACAGCGTAGAGTTCAGCTCAGACGGAAACACTATTGCTTCTGCTAGTTTAGATAAAACAGTAAAGCTGTGGAATCGACAAGGTGAGCTGCTCCATACTCTCCAAGGTCATGAAGGTTCAGTCTATAGCGTAGAGTTCAGCCCAGATGAAAAGACCATTGCTTCTGCTAGTGCGGATAAAACAGTCAAGCTGTGGAATCAACAAGGTGAGCTGCTCCGTACCTTCCAAGGTCATGAAGGTTCAGTCAACAGCGTAGAGTTCAGCCCAGACGGAAAGACTATTGCTTCTGCTAGTGCGGATAAAACAGTAAAGCTGTGGAATCGACAAGGTGAGCTGCTCCATACTCTTCTAGGTCATGAAAATAGAGTCAACAGCGTAGAGTTCAGCCCAGACGGAAAGACTATTGCTTCTGCTAGTTTGGATAAAACAGTGAGGCTGTGGAATCAACAAGGAGAGCTGCTCCATACCCTCCAAGGTCATGAAAAGAGAGTCAGCAGCGTAGCGTTCAGCCGAGACGGCAACACCATTGCTTCTGCTAGTAGGGATAAAACAGTGAGGCTGTGGAATCAACAAGGAGAGCTGCTCCATACTCTTCTAGGTCATGAAGATTGGGTCACCAGTGTAGCGTTCAGCCCAGATGGAAAGACCATTGCTTCTGCCAGTGCGGATAAAACAGTAAAGCTGTGGAATTTAGAGGATTTAACTCTAGATTCACTGATGCAGGAGGCTTGTGATTGGGTTAAGGATTATTTGAAGCACAACGCTCCAGAAAGTGATCAGTCTTTGTGTGATGATTTTGTAGAGTGATACGGCAGTTCTCGTATCCGTGAGCTACATCTCCAATTCCCAATTACCAATTCCCAATTACCAATTCCCAATTCCCAATTACCAATTACCAATTCCCAATTCCCAATTCCCAATTCCCAATTCCCAAAAAACAACAATTCAACTACCCAAAGCAATAATCCACTCCCGCCAACGATTGAATGAATTAGATAGGTAGGATTTAATCTTATTCCAAGAAAAGTTTTCTGCTGGAGGTAGACTCACTGGCTGACTGCCAACCGGTGAAATCTCTAACCAAGCGTTGAGGGTGGTTGGTAATTCTGTATGCAGACGTAGGGCAATAGTTGAGTTGGAAAGAGATTGAACGTAAGCAGGAGTCAAAAAGGGTTGATAAATTTCGGCTTCTGGGGTTAGTTGTTGGATAAAAGCTAGGCTGACACCCCGTGCAAGTTGTCGCAGGGGTTCTGCTTCTGTGCCAATTTGTTCCTTAACAAGGGTACTGCGAGCAAGAGCATCATTGAGGTTACCTTGGTCAGTTACACTCAAGTGAGTACCACCGATAGCAGAAACTAGATATTTAGAACTACCTAACTGAGCAAAGGCTCGCAGCTGATGGTTGAGGGATGGGGTAATAAAGTCTTCTGTACTAGTAAAAATTAAGGTTGGGGTAGTTACTTGAGCTAAACCATCTTTGCCAAACAAGTGTCCTGTCACCGTATTGAAAGCAAGTACCTGAACTACTCGTTCATCCCGCAACTCTACCTTATCTACCTTATCGTCAGGCAAAGCAGCAGCAGCACATTGAAACCAGTCTGCTGGGGACTGTAGGAAGGGACTGCGATTGTTACAAAACTGCCGTAATGCCTCTAAGTCGAGTTTTCCTCCAGCCAAGACTAAAGCAGTGTAACCTCCTAGGGAATGACCAAGAACACTAACTTGTTTAGTATTAAATTTACCTCTGAGGGAAGCAGACTTGCGACTAATTTGTGTTATCCTGTCGAGGGCAAAGCTGACATCCAAAGGACGGTCAATAAATTCCGAGGCTGGTAGTATATCCCCAATTTGCTCACCAACAGAGCTGCGATCGATCCAAGTATAGTTACTGTTGGGATGCTCTACAGAGGCAACAGAGATACCGTGGGAAGCTAGGTGACGGGCTAAGTAGGTTAAGAATTTGCGGTCAGAACCATAGCCGTGAGAAAAAACTACCAAGGGACCGTGGGACTCCCGTGCCCAGTGAAGGTCTACTTTAATAGTACGTTCCCGTTGTTGGTCTTCCAACTTTAAAGTTCTCTCCCAGATATATTGAGAACCAGGAGCAGTAGGATCAATCTTGGAGACGAACTTCCCTTGGTCTTCAATACTCAGTTTCTGTTCTAGGATCGGACCAATCGCTTTACCTTGCAAGTGGGAGGCATTTAGCTGAAGAGCGATGGCGATCGCAGAACTGGCATTGACAGTAAAATTCTCTTGGGGGTAAGCCTGTAAAAATCCGATGACGCTGAGTCCCTCTTCTTCCCTGCTTGAGACAAATAGTGCTTGCTTTAATTCTTCTAGGCTACTATCGGGAAGTGCTGAACCAAGTTGTTCGAGTATTTGGGGACTATCTGCTGAACTGAGTAAGTTATTGATAAATTTATCTGTCAGGTTGGGGTTAATCTGTAGTCGCTTATTAAGTAACTCTTGTAACTGTGGTGTCAGTAGTTTACTGTAGGGCTTGAGTGCTGAGGACAACTCGCCAGTCTGAGCAAACTGTTCTATATCCGCGATCGCAACGGATCTTTCCAAGGGTCCTAAGCGTAGGGTTAGACGCTCTGCTGCTGATGCTGATGGGGCAAG
>JAAHHL010001149.1 GCA_010672185.1 Caldora sp. SIO3E6
ATGAAGTGGAACGAATACAACTCGCCCCTGCGCCGCAACGTGACCACGCAGGACGTCGGAGTTAACTCACCATCTACCTTAGTAGTAGCGGTTACTGGTACATCTTGCCAAGGTACTGAGCTTTCTGGAGTGACAACGTATTCTGCTAGTTCAGCCTTGGTTGTTGCTGAACAACTCAAGAACATTCCCGCTGTGATTAAACTAATTCGGCAGCAATTCCACTTCAACAGACTAGACCTCTTATCAAAGGAAGCAAAGATTAAAATCAGGTAAATACCCTAGTCTGGCTTGCTGTCCGAGTCAAAAGACAAATAGTCAAACTTATTGAATTAACACCTAATATCATGTCAGGTTGAAGACCCACAGTTAGGATTGACGCGGAGACGCAGGGACGCGGGGACGCGGAGAAGTTTTTTATTATGGGCAATTATGCCGACATGATATAACAACTAACACCTAACACCTAACACCTAATACCTAACACCTATTTAATGGTATGATAATCCATCACTTCCCCTTTCCCATTTTCCTTATTGTGTATGGAACGGCGGCATTTTCTCAAGTACCTCAGTCTAGCAGCGGCTGGATTTAGCTTTAGTGCTTGTGGCGAGAATAATCTGTTCAATTTCTCCAACCGCAGTGGCTCTTCCTCAGACAACGAAGACTCTGTAGTTGACTTTGGTAAATTAGAGAAAACTTACTTAACAATTGGCTTTGTTCCTACAACTGACTGTGCTCCCTTAATAATTGCCAAAGAACAAGGATTCTTTGAGCGCTATGGTCTCAAAGTAAGCCTCTCTAAGCAAAATGACTGGCAAGCTATTGAGGAGGGTTTGCAAGAAAATAGTTTCGATGCTGCTGCTGCTTTAGTGGGAATGCCAATGCAGGCTCAGCTTGCTGCCACAGCTACTCCCATGATTTCTTTGATGGTACTCAACCTCAATGGTAGTAGTATTACCCTTTCCCCAAAAGCTTGGAAGGCTGGTATCCGTCCCTCCACAGAATATATCCAATTCCAGGAATTTGCTGACTCTTACAGAAAATACATCAAAGGATTCGACGAGCCACCCCAGTTTGCTTTAGAACCTGCTTCGATAGACAACTACAACTGCCGTTACTGGCTCTCAGTGATGGGGATTAATCCGGAAAAAGATATTGAGTTGGTGGAGATTAGTCCCTCGCAAATGATTTACAAAATCCAGGCAGGGATGATAGATGGTTATGGTGTCACAGCTCCCTGGAACCTGGAAGCAGTTGTGGAAAAAGCTGGATTTACTCCTTTTGTCAGTCGGGATATTTGGCAAGGTCATCCCGGAAAGGTGTTGGCAACTATGGAGCCATGGGTTGAAGAAAATCCTAAAACTGCCAGAGCCTTGGTGGCTGCGGTACTGGAAGCTTGCCAATTCTGTGAGCAACCAGAAAGCCATCCATTAGTGTCGCAGATTATTTCCCAAAAGAAATATCTCAATACTAATGTGAAGTCTATCGGAGCATCTCTAGTCGGTACCTATGACTATGGTAGCTTTGATGAGAAAGACAGAGTTGTAGAGATTCCGGATTTCACCTTATTCCATTTCCAAGATACTGATTACTTGGAGCCACCCAATCATGCTAACTATCCCTGGCGCTCTCATGGAGTTTGGTTACTAACCCAAATGATTCGCTGGCGTCAGGGTACACAGCAGGAATATCCCAAAGATGCTGATCAACTAATCGACAAGATTTATCCCGTTAAAATCTACGAAGATGTTGCCCAGGCATTAAACATTGAGCTTCCCAGTGAGCGGATGAAGGTAGAACCAGCTGAGGTATTTATCGACAAACGCCAATTTGACCCTAGTCAGCCTGTTAAATATCTTAACAGTTTTGATATCCGAGCCAACCGTCCTCAGATTTTTGCAGTAGGCTGAGGGAGCAGAGGAGCAGAGGTGCGGAGGTGCGGAGGGAGCTGAGGAAGCTGAGGGAGCTGAGGAAGCTGAGGGAGCTGAGGGAGCTGAGGAAGCTGAGGGAGCTGAGGAAGCTGAGGGAGCTGAGGAAGCTGAGGGAGCTACTCCATATATAGGAGTTGACAAAATGCACAACCCTTTAACTTGTCACCACTGCCTAACACCTAACACCTAACACCTAACACCTAACACCTAACCTAAATTAGTCATCAGTCTTTAGTATTGGTTTGATAAATATTTACATTTACTAACCTAGTTCCCTTAATTTACTGTCTATCTACTGTCATCAGTAGATAGCAGAAGTTTTTCTGATCTCCTCTTTCATGCAAATACAGCATTAAAAAGATGCATTAAGTTCATAAAAAGAAATATTTTGTAACAAAATATACTAATCATCCAAGAGAGAGATGCGATTCTTATGGCTGAACCTAAGAAAAAATCGGCTAGATTTAACTCAAAAATTAATGTTTGTGTGTAAGCATATCGGCAATAAAGTCAGATTGAATTCAGCTGGGCAGTTTGGCGATATTTATTCAGGGATTACTCTAAATTCACTTAAAGTAGCGGCAATGAGGCAATAGCAATTTGCCAAAAAATTGCTTGGCACAAACAAAATTTTACCTATTGAAGTTGTAAGCTCCAGTCGATCAAGTTTTTCCCTCAGGAAAGGAACAGATGCTCAAAGAATTACTATCATTTCACGGTAGATACCGTATCTTACATCTGACCTGGTTTGCCTTCTTTCTCTCCTTCGTGGTGTGGTTTAACTTTGCACCTCTAGCTACGGCAGTAAAGGAAGACTTTGGTCTAGAGATAGGACAAGTCAGAACAATCGCT
>JAAHHL010000115.1 GCA_010672185.1 Caldora sp. SIO3E6
TGGGCAATGAACGACATCGCTTTAGCCTATGCCCCATCTCTAATACTATGGCCGGTGCTGGTGCTTTGTGGCGGATTTCTACTTTGGCAAAAGAATCACTCCCTAACCAGTGTGCCCATGATTGAGGTAGCAACAGTAATGTTGTTGGTTGTAGTCCTCTTCCAATCATGGCTGTTGCGGGAGAAAGTAGACAGAGAAATTGAACCGGCTAGCCCAGTTTATGCCTACCGTACTTGGATAGGGATATCCGTAATCCTGTTAATACAGCGAGCATTTTTCATTATTTTAGATGAAACAGATATTATCATGGTTGGTTCTTTGATCGGACCTGCGGCAGCGGGTATATATAATGCGGCGGCGAAGACAGCCAAGTGGGTCAGTTTTGTTTTAGAAATCATGGTTATGGTAGCAGGACCTGCCTTTGCTACTCTTTATGCCCAAGGAGATATGCCCGGTTTGCAAAAGGTGGTTTCCCGGGTGACTATCTGGATATTTTTGCCTTCGACAATCATTTGCGTCTTCTTGCTTGCCTTTACTCAGCCGGTATTGAGCATTTTTGGACAAGATTTTATTGCAGCTACTGGGTCGCTGAAAGTTCTAATTTTGGGACGATTGGTAAATGCATTATGCGGCACGGTAGCTTGTTTGATGGTTATGACCGGTCATCAAAAGAAATCCCTTCCCGTTTTTTGCTGTAGTGCCTTAATCAATCTAGGATTAAATGCAATAGCCATCCCCAGGTTCGGTATACTTGGGGCAGCAATGACGACAAGCTTCACTCTAGTTATTTGGAATATTTGGCTTAGTATTCTAGTTGTAAAACATATTAGGGTTCGCCCTTCTATTTTTTATAGCCTCCTTCCGAAGAATTGGTTGACTGACGGTTAAAATTCAAAACGAGGCAAGGCTTACATGATCGAGCTTTATCAGAGAGAGTCCGAGAGTTCCACATATTCGTTCACTCACGATAGTTTACGCTAGTTTCTGGCTGTCCTAATTTCCTCTCATCACAATGAATTAGCCCTGCTCAGAGACTCAGTTTGAGGATTTGGCAACCTCGGTGGATGTGATTTACCATAGTGCCGCCAGTGTTCAAGTGACACGCCCTTATGCTGAGTTAAAAGCGATCAATGTGCTGGGCACTCAAGAGGTTATACGCCTAGCTGGCAGGATTCAAACAAAGCCTCTACACTTCATTTCCACCTTGGGATTGTTCATTGGACAAGGAATTTCTGCAACAGGTGCCTTTCTGGAAACAGATTTTCCTGACCTTAAATCCCTAAAAGGTGGGTACAAGCAGACCAAGGCGGTTGCGGAGTTGTTGGTTCAAGAGGCTCAGAAGCGAGGACTGCCCGCCTGTATCTACCGTCCAGGACGCATCATAGGGCATAGCCAAACTGGGATTATCGATTTAGATACCAACATCAAAGATTTTCTGTTCGTTCTTTTGATAGCTTGTGTACAGATGCAGGTGTTTCCAGTTGTAGAAGAATTGATTGAAGCTGCACCAGTTGATTATTTTAGTCGTGCTATTCTCCAGCTTGCTTATCAGGAGAGCTCGTTTACGAAGGTGAAAAATAACCGAACAAATTCCACAACAGGAGAAAAAATGCAGAAAAAATCGGTAATGACTCAATTGTTTTCGAGGCTCCCTTTAAGACTTCTCTCAATGGTGAGGTGGAGTAATGCTTCTCTAAGAATGGCGCTAGTTGCAATAACTTTGTGCGCGATCGCGCTCCCGTGGTTTTTCCCTGCGGGGGCGATGGCAGCCAATGAGAAGAAAAGTGACCAGGGCATCCCGCTGTTGACAGCCTTTGCCTGGGCAGATGTCGATCTCGATGGGGATCTAGATGCCATCAAACGAAACAGAGATTACAACAATTGGCTGTGGCTGAACGATGGGGCGGGATTATTCACCGCTTCCCAGTTATTAACCCCATCTAAAGCACGCAGTATAGCTTTCGCCTTTGGGGATCTGGATAACAACGGTTATCCAGATCTGGTGGTCGCCAACCGGGATATTCTCAATCAAGTCTGGCTCAATGATGGCATGGGACATTTACAACTCGTGCGAGCTGATTTAGGAAATGGCGGCGACGGTAAAGACGTTGCTTTAGAGGATTTTGATGGGGATGGGGATCTTGACGTAATCTTTGCCAATGTTTCTTACCCCAAGGGAAATGGTATTTGGTTTAATGACGGGGCGGGAAACTTGGAAAGCTTTAGCAGTAGCGAATCTCTAGGGGGCAAACAAAAACTTGCCTTAGGAGATATCGATGGAGATGGAGATATCGATGCAGTTTTCGCCAAACTTGGAGATGGGGCAGAAGTTTGGTTCAATGACGGTTATGGAGATTTTACGATCGTTTCCTATCCAGGTCCCAAAAAGAGTTGGAGAGTAAAACTGGCGGATTTAGATGGAGATGGGGACCTGGATGTGGTTTTTGGCAATGAGTTCGGTGTGGGGAACGAAATCTGGCTAAATGATGGCAGTGGAGCTTTTACCATCAGCCAATCGATCGGGGATGAAGATACTAAAGAAATGGAAGTCGCGGATTTGGATGCAGATGGAGATGTGGATGTGATTTTTGCAAATAATGATTGGCAAGGTCATCAAATTTGGTTGAATGATGGCACGGGTCATTATCGGAAATCCATGATTATGGGCATGAGCACGGTCTCAGGGAATCAATATAGCATCCGAGTGAAAGATATAGATGGAGACTCCGATCGAGATGTTGTTTTTAGCTTTGACGGTTTTAGCTTTGGAGACGAATCGGAGAACAAGAAGGGGCTCGGACAGCTATCTTACTGGTTGAACCAAGCAAGTCAGGGAAGGCCGGGTATGGGGATATTTAAGAAAGGGGAAAAAAGCCAAAATCCCAGCCCCCATCGTCATCTCCACGAGATATTTATAGATGCATCGTTAAGAGAAAAATATCCCAGTGCCCTTTCTCCGTTTTTGCCGAGCGAAAAAATGTTGGGGAAAAATGCTACTAAGACTGTCGGCCTCGGGGATTTAGATGGCGATGGAGATAAGGATCTGGTGTTTCCGAATAGTTTAGGGGTACGCAACGAAGTCTGGTTCAATGATGGGGTGGGAAATTTCAGCCTCAACCAGTTATTGAAGCCGGGTTACAGCGTTGACGTGGGATTGGGAGACCTGAATGGTGATGGTACCCTAGATGTGGTATTTACCAATCGCGATCGTGCTAATGAAATTTGGTTCAATAACGGCAGCGGACAGCTGGATCTGGCCCAGTCGATGGATGCATTATATGATAGCCGGGGGGTAGCCCTAGGAGATCTCGATGAAGATGGAGATTTGGATATTGTGTTCTCCAATGCTTTTGCAGAAATAATCAAAATCTGGTTAAATGACGGGTCCGGCTTCTTCACTGCTTCCCCCAAGTCTTTTGAAAAACTGACAGCCAGAGTGGAGCATCTCGCCCTCGGGGATCTCGATCTCGACGGCGATCTGGATATGGTGTTCATCAATGGCTTTGCGGAAGGAAACGAAGTCTGGTTCAATGGGGGGTCCGGGGATTTCACACTCGCTCAAGACGGGATCGGAAATGGCAATGGTCGCAATCTCAGTTTGGGGGACTTAGATGCCGATGGGGACCTCGATGCCATATTTGTCAATACGGCTAATCAGGGGAGCGAAATATGGCTCAATGATGGCTGGGGCCATTTGAGCTTTGCCACAAGTTTGGGAAAAGTTGGTGATGATAGTTCTGATTATGGTGTGGCTTTGGCAGATTTGGATGGAGATGGGGATCTTGATGCCGTCATTGCTAGCAGGATGAGGGGAAATGGCGTTTGGCTCAATGATGGTATGGGTCGTTTTCTCAATATCGACTTCTTGGAGGGTCATAATTGTGGAGTGGGTCTAGGAGATATCAATGGGGATGGCAGACCAGATGTTATCTTTACTGGCGATGACAATAAGTCTAATACGATTTGGTTTAGTAATCCCAATTTCACTTTCGCAAAACTAGAAAAATCCGGAAAAAATTCCGGATATTCTCAACGGTAGTGCCTGACGGGGTGACAACTACGGCTATAATGTATATCTAATGAGAGTTGCAGCTCTGTTACCTCGTTTATAATTAGGGTCTGCTGCATGAGTGTGGAAGCCATACAAGACTTCAGTTTCAAGCCTTTTGCCAGCCAAAATAGTCCAAGGTTTTTGCATTTTTGGCTTCAAAAACCTTGCACCATTGTAGGTAAATACCTGGTTAAATCAATAATGTTCGGGGTGAAAATCCGGAAAGCTGAAAGCTGACAGCTGACAGCTGAAAGCTAAGGACTTATACAGCAAGCCCTAATTAGGTCTTTTATGGGGAGAAAGAGTCATTAAAGATTCAGCTATTTTTTCAAAAAAATCGAGAGATTTGACCCAATATTTTCCGTGTAATCCAATATAAAAATCTTTGAATTTTTCTTCTTCTACTTTCTCTCTAAAATATTGTGATAAGTTTATTGACTCAACGGCCTGTGAAAGCAAATTAGGTAATAAGATTGCTATAAATGTTGGTTTTAAATACAATTTATTTTATACTGAGGGCAAGAAAAATATCCGAAAGTTTGATGCAACAAATCAATCCACCAGATACATCGACTTTAAGGCCAGATTTGCAGGAATCCCTGACCCATGGTCATATCGATCCCTCCAAACTGAGTACTTTTCAGAGAATTATCTTGACAACTGATGGAACATTAACAGAAATATTAGAAGCTTACCTATTTGAAAAGATCCAGATCGTCAAGTTGTCTGAGGAGGTTATTGCTATTTCTCAAGATATTTTACCTTTAGATCTCGAAATTGGTAGTGAAATAATCGAAAGGAAAGTATTACTCCAAGGTAAGATTAGCAGAAATAACTGGATTTATGCTGAATCTGTGATTGTTCCTAATCGACTTGATGAGAAGTATAGAGAAAGATTGCTTAAATCCAAAGAAACAATCGGCAGACTTTGGTTAGAACATAGAGTAGAAACTTTTAAAGAAATAGTCTATTCATCTCTGGAACAAGCAGGAGATTTGGCAGGTTATTTTAAGATTAAACCAGAAGACATACTCCTTTCTCGTACTTATCGCGCTTTTTCTAACCGTAAACCCATCATGATGATTACTGAAAAATTTCCTGAAAGCTACTTTCTAAAAGATTTTTAGCATAGTTAAACGAGCGATCACTAATGTCAGTTACGACTCTAACCATTGCTGTAGTCATAGCCTATCTCTTGATTGTCAAGATTGTAGCTTATTTGGCTCATACCTCCAGCACTCAGACTGTTGAGGAATACTTTATAGCAGGGAGAAATGTAGGTATCATCGCGCTGGTAGGTACGATTGTTGCGACTGAGGTCAATGCACTAGCCTTTACTGCAACCCCTGCTTTTGTTTACGAAGGTGGTATTCTCGTTCTTCAGCTCTTTGTTGGCTCAGTTATTTCTTTGTGGCTGTTTCTTCACTTCGGTCCCCGCATTTGGCAGATTTGCCAAGAGAAGAAGTTTATAACTCAGGCCGAACTGTTTGGTGACCACTATCAGTCTCGCACTATCTACCTACTGACAGTAATTATTGGTCTCATTTCTGTTTTTCCCCTTTTAATTGTCCAGTTCGCTGCTGTAGCTAAAGTTTTTTCTACGGCAACAGGTAACTTGGTTACCTATTCTCA
Organism: Caldora sp. SIO3E6; assembly: GCA_010672185.1. GTDB lineage: Bacteria > Cyanobacteriota > Cyanobacteriia > Cyanobacteriales > Coleofasciculaceae > Caldora. Next base: position 5,684 of record JAAHHL010000115.1, read on the forward strand.
ATCAGTACTGCTACTAGCTATCTCTACTGGTATTTATGTTTTCTTTGGGGGAGCAAGAGCAGTTATTTGGACAGATCTAATCCAAGGATTGTTTTTCCTCACGCTCCTGATGATTACTGCTAGTCTTTTTACTATCTGGGCTGGAGGCTTTGGTCAAGGGATTGTTCATTTAACCGCAGCAATTCCTGATAAACTAATCTTTAATAGCGAAAATACTCGTGTTTTAGTGGATAGGCTTCTCTCTTGGCCATTTAGCTTCTTTCTCTGGCCCCAGGTGTTCCAAAGAATTATGATGGGGCGTTCTGGTAAAGTGGTGAGTCAAGCCGCTTGGGGTCAATTATGGGTTACATTTATTGTCAAAATTGCTTTGCTGATAATGGGAGTTATGGCAACTGCCACTTTGTATGGTCAAATAGAAGATAGCGATCGCTTGGTTGCAGAAATGTTCAGCAGAAATATGCCCCTTGGCAGTGCTGCAATTGTTGTGGCTATTTTTGCTTGTGGTATGAGTAGTATTGACAGTATTCTGCTTTCAGTGGCCTCCATTTTTGAGCGGGATCTGTTGGAAAAGCTATTGCCCCGTCCTCTCTCAGAAGAATCGAGGTATCGCTTGGCTCAAACCATTTCTGTTATTACTTTGGTAGTTGTCTCTGGATTAGCCTTATCAGAAGTTGGTAGTGGACACCTCGCTTCAACAGTTACTTTTGGGGCAACGTTGGCTAGCTTTCTTTTGTGGCCTCTCATCGGCATGTTTGACTGGGCTGGTAGTACAAAAGCTGGTGTAATTAGTGCGATTTGTTTTGGTTTAGGAGCTTTTTGTATTTTGAATATCGTTGGTAATTTTTTCTCTTTTTCAATTTTTCTGGGCAATACAACAATTACTTTTATTGTTAGTTTGTTATCTTTTATTACAGTAAGTTTCTTGACTCGATGGCAGGAAGAAGCTAGTAGGTAATAGGATAAGTAGGTAAAGGGAGCATGTCAGTTTGAGCATAAATAACAGTTTAACTAGAGAAATAATCACCACTCAGATAACGAATAAAAATCAACCAACAACAACTAAATGTTAATATCTTACACTAAAAAATTCATCTTTTTTCATGTTACTAAGGCTGCTGGTACTAGCATCAAAAAAGCTTTGGAAATATATGCCCAAGAACCAGAAAAATTCAAAATAAAGCGCCCTCCTAAAGAAGTTAATGGTCAGCCAAATCGATTCTATGAACTTTGGCAATCTTCTCTCTGGCACGCCAAAGCCATAGATGTCAAAAAAGAATTAACTGAGTCTGTTTACAATGATTTCTATAAGTTTGCTTTTGTGAGAAATCCTTGGGATTGGCAGATTTCTTATTACCATTTTATCCTCAAAGAACCAACTCATATTCGGTATCAACTTGTGAGTTCAATGTCTGGTTTTGAAGAATATTTGGAGTGGGTGATTAAGACCAAAAATCCTTTTCCTAAAGGAGCGACCAAGTTGCAAAAAGATATTATTACTGATAAAAATGGTGACATTATTGTTGACTTTGTAGGTCGTTACGAAAATTTAGTCCAAGACTTCGATCGCGTTTCCCAAGTTCTTGATTTACAAGTTAGTTTACCACACTTAAATAACTCTGGACATAAAGACTATCGTTCTTATTACAATGCCACAACTCGTCAATTGGTAGCAGAAAATTTCAGAGCAGATATTGAACTGTTCGGTTATACTTTCGATGGCCATCACCATAACTTAGAATTAAGTAATCTCAAGTTGAGATAAACAGTTATTATTTCCTTGTACCTTGAAACTTGCTTGTTTATCCATCCATTAGTAAGTATTCAACCGAACTTGATATAACCACTTTTCTGAAAATAATTTAAGTATGTATAAAGTAACTTTTTGTCTACAGGAGGACAAACAATTGATGGTTTAGTTAAACATTGGCGAGTGTAGCTATCATCAAGCTGATCATTCAACGGAAATAACTGATTAGCAGTACTTACCATTAACCACAAAGAGGCATAGATGGGATCTGTTTTGACATTTTTCTTTAGTTTGGCCAACCACTCATCATAGGTAACAGCTTCAAGAGAATAACCAAAAGAGCCAATTTCAGCCATTAAACTTTGCCAAGTCATCTGTTGATTATTTAAAAAGTGAAACGCTTTACCAAGGTAAGCTTCCTGTTTAGATAAATAGATAATTGCTTGACTTACATAATCCACAGGAACAATATCAGGTTCCATTTCTATTTCTGGAAATTGACCGAGTTGAATGCAGGTTTTAAGCATACGAGACAATAGGTCTTGAAAATTACCCATAATGCCTGTTTTACTATGTCCTAACATTCGAGCACACCGGTAAATAGAAGCAGGCAAGCCTCTTTTTTGAGCAATGGTTACTAACTGTTCTGCTACCGCCTTACTTTGCTTGTAGCCACCTTTGAGGGTCGATAAATCTGGAAGATCGGTTTCTGTGATTTTTACTGCTTGAGCATAAGCTGAACTAAACAATACTGCAATTGTGGAGATAAAATGCACTGGCTTCGTTTGCTTTAAACTAGCTAAACGCAAAATTTCCTGAGTTCCCAACACATTCACCGCTTTCAAGGTTGAATATGGACGAGAAGCATTAACAAAGGCTCCATTATGGTAAATGATATCAATGTGAGTTGCTAAGTAATCAAACTCTTGCTCGGAAAGACTCAATAGAGGTTGAGATAAATCACCAACAATGGGAATAATACGATGAGCGAAATCTTCATTCCAGAGAAGATAAAATTGTAGATGCTTTTTGAGCCGCTCTTTCCCAGCATTCCCATCACTACAGCGCACTAGACAGTAGATATCTGCCGTTGTTTGGTGTAGTAACTCATCTAGTAAATAAGCTCCCAGGAAGCCTGTCGCTCCTGTTAATAAAATTGCTTTTGGTTGTTGCCAATGCTCCGATAGAGGACGATTAAACTCGATAGTCGGGTCTAGGGTGGCTTCCCCTGGCAAATTTAGTTGGTTAATGGTCAAAATTATAATTACTCCCCATAAATTGTCACCACAATATTTCGTTGATGTGGCTTAATATCACATTCGAGGTGAAAGATTTGTTGCCAAGTTCCTAACTCTAAGGAGCCATTCTTTACAGGTACGGTTAAGGAAGGACCCAAACAAGTTGCTTGCAAATGAGAATGCCCATTGCCATCGTGGGACGTCTGCTCGTGTCCATATTCCCGACTCGGTGGAATTAGCTTATTTAAGAATTCGGGTAAATCGCTTTGTAATCCTGGTTCAAACTCAATTGTACCAATAGAGCCTGTACTGCCAATATTAAAGATGTGAACCATTCCCGTGCTGATGCCAGAGTTCTGGACGATCGCATTTACCTTATCTGTCAGGTCATGCATATCTCCATGATTATTCGTAGACAATTGGATTTGCTCCTGATGAACCATCAAACCTGCCATCCGAATCATTGGTATTCGCTGAGAATTATACCATAGTTGAAGCTAGGTTCTATAATACTTGATTACTATCATGAGTCTATATGCGCACATCTTTCCCACTATTACTAGTAATAGCAAAAAGTAATTGCGATCGCAAGTAACCAAGAGCCCCGACTTCTTGGTTGAAACTCTGATTAACTCGACAAATCGAAAGAAGCAGTCGGGGCTCTACCTTGAGCAGTAGATGCGCGATCGCAAGTAACCAATAAGCCCAACTTCTTGGTTGAAACTCTGATTAACTCGACAAACCGAAAGAAGAAGTCGGGGCTCTACCTTATGTAAGTTTTATAGTTAGACGTAAATTTTTAACTTTACCTCCTTTTTAGGCTGCGATCGGTTCTTCGTAGGGGATAAAAGTTTTCTTTTGCGCACCACAAATGGGACAACTCCAATCGTCAGGAATTTCCGAAAATGGGGTGCCTGGAGCGATGCCGGAATCAGGATCTCCAGTAACTGGATCGTAAATCATGGAACATTTTTGGCAAATCCACTTTTGGGTAGCCGGATCGCTACCCGCAGCAACAGGTTGAGGGGATTCCCCTTCGAGGGTTTTTAGGGCTTCGGTGTAACGGCGAGCATGAAATTCTTCGATGCTGGTGAGCAAGCCAAAATTATGAGCTGCTTTGCGGAAAATTGCTGCATGTTCTTTGGATTCTTGCGCTTGTGCCTCAAATTCGGCAGCAGCATCGCTGTCTCGATCATCCCGTGCTGCTTTAGCGAAATCTGGATACATGGTAGTGTACTCGTAGGTTTCTCCCTCGATCGCCAATTCTAGACAACGAGCGGCAATTTTTTGTTTCTCTTCATCGCTCAGAAGAGCAACATCCCCTACCACCAGTTCGGGATGGAGTAACCGGAAATGGGCAAAGGCATGTTCGGTTTCTTGAGCTGCGGTTTCTTTGAATAATTTGGCTAGATCCTTAAGTCCTAAACTTCGAGCCACTTCTGCAAAAAATAAATACTTGCGGTTTGCCATAGATTCCCCCGCAAAGGCATCGGATAGATTTTGAGCCGTATTTGAGTTGCTGAGATCCACGATTTCTAATTCCTCTACACTTACACTTTTTGGTTGCTACCAAAGTTTAGGCTATGCAACAAACTTGATATTATAATTTGCTGCAACAGATAAATACCAAACCGAGTAAAAACACACTATGACCCAGTCTTACCGCATTACTCTACTTCCTGGCGATGGCATTGGTCCGGAAATCATGGCAGTAGCAGTAGAAGTCTTGCAAGTAATTGGACAACAACTAGATCTGAGTTGGGAATTTACCGAAACTCTCATTGGAGGTGCGGCAATTGACGCGACTGGTGAACCCTTACCCAGTGAAACTCTAGAAACCTGTCGCCATAGTGATGGGGTTTTACTAGCAGCTATTGGGGGTTACAAGTGGGATAATCTCCCCCGCCATCAGCGTCCAGAAACGGGATTGTTAGGATTAAGGGCAGGACTGGGCTTATTTGCTAATTTAAGACCAGCGACAATCTTTCCTCAACTAATTGAGGCTTCTAGCTTAAAACAGGAAGTGGTTGAGGGTGTAGATATTATGGTAGTGCGAGAACTGACTGGTGGTGTTTACTTTGGTCAACCTAAAGGTATCTTTACCACAGAAACCGGTCAGAAGCGAGGCGTTAATACCATGGCTTATACAGAAGCCGAAATAGACAGAATTGGTAAAGTCGCCTTGGAAACTGCTCAAAAACGGGGTGGTAAACTCTGTTCAGTAGATAAGGCAAATGTCTTGGATGTCTCACAGTTGTGGCGCGATCGCATCACTCAGATGGCAGCCAAATATCCGGATATTGAGCTCTCCCACCTCTATGTTGATAATGCCGCGATGCAACTTTTGAGAGCACCTAAGCAATTTGACACTATTGTTACCGGCAATCTGTTCGGAGATATTCTTTCTGACGCCGCAGCAATGCTCACCGGCAGTATTGGTATGTTACCATCAGCTAGTTTGGGAGAGAGTGGCCCTGGTGTGTTTGAACCAGTTCATGGTTCAGCGCCAGATATTGCTGGTCAAGATAAGGCGAATCCCTTAGCTCAGGTGCTAAGTGCAGCAATGATGCTACGCTATGGTTTAAACCAGCCTGTAGCAGCCGATGCCATTGAGCAAGCAGTGCTAAAAGTTTTAGAGCAAGGCGATCGCACTGGGGATATAATGTCGCCAGGTATGAATCAGCTAGGCTGCAAGGCAATGGGAGAAGCTCTGATTAAGGTACTGTCTAATGGCTAATGTATGCTAATGTAAGAACCTTGACACCACTCCCCTTCTTGCTGTAAGGGCGCTGGTAGATTAAAGTCAAGCTGGAATAATAAGGGTAAGCAGCTGGTGTATACATCAAGGCAACAACAAGACAACTACACAGAGCAGATGGATCTACAGATGCTGCTAGACCCTCATATCCTCAGAGCTGCTAGACAGATATATCGGGTTTATTACGAAGTACATCCATACGTTACACAGCGTCCTTATGGTGTGGCGATAGATCGATTTACCCATCGAGGCAAGCTAATTTTTAAGGGGAAACCTATTCTATTACCCCAGGAGTGCTTTGTGCCTTTTAGTCAACTTGAGGCGGAAATTTATTAGGTGGTAGGTTTTAGGTGTTAGGTTTTAGGCAATGGTGACAAGTTAAAAGGTCGTGCATTTTGTCAACTCCCATATATAGCGTAGTGGTTCTAAAAAAAACCTACATATGGAAATACTCCAAGGGTTAAGGAAAATTGTATTCTT